>JAFSNU010000257.1 GCA_017447325.1 Synergistaceae bacterium
CGTAGCACTCACGTCAAAATTTGCCCGTTTAATCTCGTCAAAAGTATTGCGTCTCTCTATACTCTTTCCTTTTATAATCTCTTCAGCCCATTTTAAATTATTATCTTTATTATCTTTAATCTCCAAAAATTTACACAAGTCAGTAATATTAATCTCGTCGGCGCATCTGTCGCTACATAGAGTTAAAAGTCCGGCGGCCTGAGCTTCGACTGCGACTATCGGCAAGCCTTCATAAACCGACGGGCAAATAAACACGTCGAGAGCCTGCAAAATTCTATTCACATCATCTCTCACGCCGAGCATTTTTACATTTTCATCAAGATTTCTCGCCTTAATATCTTTCAAAATTTCGTCTCTCAGCTCGCCCGCGCCGACCCATAAAAATTTAAACTTTATATTAAGCTCTTTTAACTCGCACAAAATTTCTATAATCTTAAACGGATTTTTAACTTTTATTAAACGCCCAACAGTGCCGATTACAAAATCATCTTGACTTAAATTTAACTCTTGTCTGACTTCAGCTCTCACAGCCTGATTAAAAATATATTTCTCAGCATCGATTGCATTATTTAACACGCAAGCTTTTAACTTATCGCTTGCGATATTTGCGCCGTAACGAATTTCGAGAGCCTGCCGTGAGCAGCCCATAAAATAATCAGCATACTTCTTTATATAATGCGAATATAATTTATAAGCAAGCCCCGGCAGCGTCATATCCCAGCTTATGCTATGCGCATGAGCGATAGTAAACTTGCCGTGTTTCTTAGCCTGCGCGAGATATAACGGCGCGGTGCTGCCTACATGGCCGTGAATGATTTTATACTCGTCATGAGCTTTAAAGAATTTATCCCAGAAATTTATATAATTAAAACAACTTTTAATTTGAAATCTGGGATATTTAATTAAACGCCCGCCCAAGCTTAATATCTCGTCGTCATAGTCGCATTTATGCTCAGCGCACACGGCATAGTCGAACTGCAATATATTTCTGTCAATCCGTCTATGCAAATTCATTAACATAGTTTCAGCTCCGGCTCTGCCCATTCCGATTAAAACATGCAATACCCGTAAAATTTCTATCACTCCTTTATTAAATATTAATTAATTATTATTCATATAATCTTGAATTTCGGCTTCGGATATTTCAAGATTATTTGAGATTTCCTCGAGCGTAAATTTGCCAGAAGCCAGAATTTTAGGGATAAATTCAGCACGTACCTCTTGACGGCCTTGCTTATAGGCTTCTTTATAAGCCTGTTCGTAGCCATCTTTAAAGCCTTCTTGAAATAATTCTTCACTAAGTCCGCTCATCTCAACTAATCCTCGTTAATTATTCTTAACGTAGTTCTGAATGTCAGCTACAGGAATACCCCATATCTTGGAAACTTCATCCAGTGTCATTCTGCCGAGCTTTACTAAATCAGAGAAGACTTCAAGACGTCCTTTTTCTACGCCTTTTTCAATGCCTTTGTTCATCAGTTCTTCACTAAGTCCGCTCATTACAGCTAATCCTCCCGCCGGTTAGTGCTGATTGGCGTATCGCTGAACGTCAGCCAAAGGAATGTCCAGCATGTTAGAAATTTCTTCAACAGTCATCTTGCCAAAGTTCAGCAGTCTTTGAACAATCCTGTTGCGATCTTTTTCAATGCCTTGTTTTACGCCTTTTTCAATGCCTTTTTCAATGCCTATGTTCATCAGTTCTTCACTAAGTCCGCTCATAACAGCTAATCCTCCTTCATCTTCTTTAAAATGTCTCGTGCGGTCAGCAAGAGGCGTATAATACATATCATCAGGATTCTTACAGAACAAATCATGCATAAGCCTGCTTAACTTCGTCTCTGCGCCGCGCATCTTTCCGTTGACGTATATAATATGCAGCCCGTCATTTATAAAACGCCCGTTCTCTTTAATGCAGCGTTCTATCGTATATAACGGCAGGCCGCCGCGCAATACGTCCTTCTGCGTGATGAATATAATATAATTATCGCGTATACTATCATAAGGCTCACCGGACTTCAGCGAACGGCTGTCAAGCATTCCCGCATAAAAACGAGCACGCTTTATACTTGCATCTTTAGACGTATTCTGCAGCTCAATATCATAGCCTTTATTATCGCTGTCAACTGCGAATATATCAAATATAACATCGTGCTCAAGGCCTTTTATATATTCCTGCGTCTTCGCACTCTTAACTATTAAATCATCACGGTCTAAAATTACTCTAATTAAAACTTCAACGCATTTTAAATCTCTAAAACAAGCCTTCATGAAAAAGTCGTCCATTAAACACGCCCTTTTCATCAGCTCTCGAGTCGCTTCAAGATCCATAATTATAAATTCTCTCGATACCAGTCTATAGCTTCTTTAATTCCGCGCTCGAAGCTCCAGTCCGGACTATAGCCTAAAAATCTTTTAGCCTTGCTTATGTCCGCGCTGCTGTGCTTAATATCTCCGGCGCGTTCCGGCCCGAACTCCGGCTCTATATCAACGCCTAAAGCTTTAACAAGCGCATAATAAATATCGATTAAATCCTCGCGCTCTCCGTAAGCAATATTAAACGCCTCGCCCGCGCACTCGTGACTTGCAAGACACGCCTTTAAATTCGCTTCAACAACATTTTCAATATAAGTAAAGTCCCGGGTCTGCTTGCCGTCGCCGTATATCACAGGCCGCTTATTGCTTAATAATAATTTTATAAACTTTGGAATAACAGCAGCATACGCGCCTTCAGGGTCTTGACGTTTTCCAAAGACATTAAAATATCTCAAGCCATAAGTGTCAAGATTATAATGCAGCGTGTACTGCTTCGCCCATTCTTCGTCGGCCATTTTAGTCAAAGCATACGGCGATAATAATTTACCCTCTTCGCCCTCGCGTTTAGGCTGAGTCAAGCCGTCGCCGTAAACTGCCGAACTCGAAGCGTAAACAAATTTATTAACTTTATTAATTCTCGCCGCCTCGAGCATGTTTAGCGTTCCAGTTATATTATTTGCGCAGTAATACAACGGCTGCTCAATGCTCCGAGGCACACTGCCCCATGCCGCTTGATTTAACACATAGTCAACGCCCTGACAAGCTTTTATACAAGTATCTAAATCTTTTATATCGCCCTTTATAAATTCATAATTCTTATTATTCATAAAGAGTTCAGCATATTCGAGCTTGCCGGTTGACAAGTCGTCTAAGCAGCGCACGCGATAACCTAATTTCAAAATTGCCTCGCATAAATTGCTGCCGATAAAGCCCGCGCCGCCCGTGACTAAAAACAACGCATTATCTTTAAATTTTAAATTTTCATAGCCCATAATTTTATATTATTTAGCTATTAAGGGCGCTGCCCTTAATAATCCCGCCAAGGGCTCCGCCCCTGGACTCCGCAAGGGAACTAGTTCCCTTGACCCTTTTATTTATACTCTCTTGCGCCTTTAAGCTTACAGCCCATTTAAGATTTAAGACTGTAAATTCTCCGCTTAAACATTCCTAACGCTTACGCCGCCACTCAAACATTCCTAAAGCCGCCGCGACGCTTGCGTTAAGCGATCCAGTCTTGCCGGCAATATTAATTTTGACTAAACTATCGCACGTCTCTTTAACTAATCTCGACAGGCCGTCGCCCTCAGCTCCGACAACAAGAGCCGTGTTATCCGGCAAGTCGTAATTAAATAAATCTTCGCCCGAGTTAGCGTCAAGACCTATGCACCAGAAATTAGCGGCCTTTAACTGCTCGAGTGCACGCGTGATATTCACGACCGCAATCATAGGGATTCTTAACGCAGCTCCCGCGCTTGTCTTGACTACAGTTCCGCCTGCTAAAGCCGAACGACGTTTAGAATATATAACTGCAACAGCTCCGGCAGCCTCTGCGCTCCTCGCAATAGCTCCTAAATTATGCGGATCTTCAATATGATCCGTTACTATAAATAAATTAGCTTGCTTTAAATCTAAACTCTTTATAAACTCGTCAAGCTCAACCGGCTTTGCGTAATTTAATCTGCAGGCCACGCCTTGATGATGCTCGCCTGCGCATAATTTTTCAAGAGCTTCCGGCGCAACAAGCTGATAAACAACTTTGCCCTTACGCGCTAAGTCCGTCAGCTCATCGAGATACGGAGGCCGGACGTTATTCGCGATTAACAGCCTCGCACACTTGGCCGGATTGTCTCTAACTAAATCCAACACCGGCTGACGTCCCCAGCAAACGTCATCAGGAACGCTCTGCTGCTCGTTTAATTTCTTCTCAAGCTCCGGCTTATGCTTTCTATAATCAGGCTTACCGCGCTTTGCCTCAGCTCTGCGCGGCTTGTCCTTATTAAAATTATTAAAATTTTTATACGCCATAATTTAAATCTCTAAATTTCTACAACATTAACATTTCTAATATCTTTCAAGTGACGCCACTTGCCGGCATAATCCAAGCCATAGCCGACCACAAACTCGTCAGGTATTTCAAAGCCTACATAATCAACTTTGACTTCAGTCTTGCGGCGCGATGGCTTGTCAAGCAGCACACAAGTTTTTAATATTGCCGGCTTTCTTGACTGCAATAATTTTAATAAATAATTTAAAGTCAGCCCGGAGTCAATAATATCTTCAACTACTAAAACATTCTTGCCCTCGATGCTCGTCTTAATATCATGCAAAATTCTGACAACGCCGCTGGTCGTCGTGTCCTGCATATAACTCGACACAGACATAAAGTCAATTCTAACGTCCATATCCTCCGGCATTTCACGCACTAAATCAGTTAAGAATAACGACGCGCCCGTCAAAATTCCGACAACTAAAACTTCCTGCTTGTTTAAATCATTCGCGATCTGATCCGCAAGTTCCTTAACGCGCTTTGCGATAACCTCGCGCGGCATTATGACTTCGCCAAGCTTATACTCGCTCATGTTAAACTACCTCCAAAATTTAATTATATTTTAATTATATTTAATGATGAAACAGCCTTTGCCCGGTCATGACCATGGCGATATTATATTTATCGCAAGCTTCGATAACTAAATCATCGCGTATAGACCCGCCGGGCTGCGCTATAAATTCTACGCCGCTCTTAACAGCACGCTCGATATTATCAGCGAACGGGAAGAACGCATCGCTGCCGAGAGCAACGCCCTTTATACTATCCAAATACTCGCGTTTCTCCTGCTCAGTTAAAACTTCCGGCTTATTTGCGAATAAATTTTCATCTATAAAGCCAGAATAAATAAAATTCTCGATAGCATTGTCGCGCTCAGGCCGTCCTATGCCGTCTTTAAATTTTAAATTCAAAACTTTATTATGCATGCGCAATAATCTTAAATCCGCCTTGTCGCCCGCAAGCCGCACGCAATACAGCCTCGACTGCTGGCCAGCTCCGACGCCTAAAGTCTGTCCGCCTTGAGCATAGCAAACAGAATTAGACTGCGTGTATTTCAAAGTTATTAACGCCAAAATTAAATCACGCCTTGCGTCTTCGCTAATATCCTTGCGTTTAGTAACAGCTTTATCAAATAAATTTAAATCTATCACAGGCGCATTATTGCGTCCCTGCTCGAAAGTTATTCCGAAAATATCTCTGCGTTCAATATTATCCGGCTCAAAATCTTTATCAATTTTAACTACCGCATAGCCGCCCTTTCGCTTCTGCTTTAAAATCTCAAGAGCTTTAGGCGTGTAATCCGGCGCGATAATTCCATCAGAGACTTCATGTCTAATTATCGACGCAGTGACCTCGTCGCACGTGTCACTCAGAGCTATCCAGTCCCCGAACGACGACATCCTGTCAGTTCCTCTCGCCCTCGCGTACGCGCACGCAAGCGGAGAATTATTTATATCTTTAATATCTTCGACAAAAAATAATTTCTTCTCGTCGTCGCTTAATTTAATTCCTAACGCCGCGCCCGCCGGACTTACATGCTTAAAGCTCGCCGCCGCAGGAATATTTAAAGTCTTCTTTAACTCGCGCACTAACTGCCATGAATTAAGCGCGTCAAGAAAATTTATATAGCCCGGCTTGCCGTTCAAAACTTCAAGCGGAAGCTCTCCGCCCCTATGCCTGCTCATGAAAATTCTCGCCGGCTTCTGATTTGGATTGCAGCCGTACTTTAATTCAAGCTCGATCATTAATAAATCATCTCCTTAAATTTATAAATTTATAAATAGCCGCAGCTCAGCCGCAAATAATTTTTGATCGCAGCTTGCAGCCCGCAAACTTCTTCCTATTATATATAGCTAATCTAATTTATATTTATTAAATAATCTGTCCTCAAAGCTATTATCAGCGTTATAACAGCGCACGTACAGCGAGATTTTATTATCATCGTCAAGCGCGTTCCATAAGCTCTCGGCAAAATCATCTATGTCATCGCTGATATTTTCAACTAACTTCGGCTCGCCCGTAAACGACGGCAGCACTTCAGCATTATTATTATACGTGTGAATTAAATGCGCCGCTCCGGCCTGAGCTTCATACTCGAAAAATTCTCGCACGCAGGAATTATTTACGCCAGACTTCAAAATATTTAATTTATATTTTCTAAAATCTAAATCTAAAATTCCGCTTATCCTCGGTGTGAAGTGAGGCGCGTCCGGCTCGAACTCACGAGTTCGCAGCGCATCTTCGAAAGTCTTGTCATGATTAATAAAATCATAAACAGTGTCGGTCTGGTCGCCGTTCGTGACTATAACTTTATTATTTAGAACTCTCAACGGCGCATATAAAATTAACGACTTGTCTTTTACTTTGCTATTATCAATAATTTTAATAATTAAATCTTGATTTAATTTCTCGAACACTCTCGCACGGCTCGACGCGCTGCGTCCCATGATAAAATACGCAATCATCAAACGCCCCGC
>JAFSNU010000258.1 GCA_017447325.1 Synergistaceae bacterium
CAAAATCACGCAAAATATATTAGCGAGCATTAACGCGACAAAAATACCGTATATAAAATCTGCGTTATTAGTCATTACTAACGGCCCGGGCTGCAAGCCGTGAACCATCATTGCGCCGAGCATAACAGCCGTGAACGTGTCGCCCGGGATGCCTAATGCAAATAACGGTATCATCGCTCCGCCGACGCAAGCGTTATTCGACGTCTCTGACGCAACTACGCCGCCCATATAGCCTGTGCCGTATTTCTCAGGATGTTTAGACGTCGATTTGCTCACAGAATACGCAACGACGTTAGCAGTCATTCCGCCGACGCCGGGCAAAATGCCGATAAACGTTCCGACTATACCTGATGTAATCATGTTCACAAACTGCTCTTTAAATTCCTGCCATGTGAAGCCGAAGCCGCGGATTTTGTAATTAGTAATAATTTTAGCCTTTTTGTCGAAACTCTTTGACGCGTTTATCATCTCGCCGACGGCGTAAATTCCGATTAAGGCGGGAATCAAATTTATTCCCGCGTCCAAAGCGTGCATTCCCATCGTCATGCGCGTAGTTCCGTCAACCTCACTTGCGCCGATAAACGAACATAATAAGCCTAAGCAAGCCACAGCGAGACCTTTCCATAAATTCTTGCTTGATAACGCTATGACCATAGTTAAAGCAAAGAACGCCATCCAGAAATAATCAGCCTTGCCGAAATTTATAGCTATGCCCGCAATAGGCCCTGACAGGAAGAATAAAGCCGCAAAGCCGATTAACGAGCCGATGAACGAGTAAAATATTCCCGTGCCTAAAGCCTTGCCGGCCTCGCCCTTGCGAGCCATCGGGCTGCCGTCAAACTGCGTCGCAACGTTGGACGCCGCGCCCGGGATGTTTAATAATATAGCTGAGATTAAGCCGCCGGAGCATGAGCCGATATAAATTCCCATTATAAGCGCGAAAGCCGCCATTCTTGGCAGTTTATAAGTCAACGGCAGAACCAAAACTAAGGCCGTGTTGCCGTTCAAACCCGGCACGCAGCCGAACATTACGCCTAAAAATACTCCGAAAGCCGTCATGCCTATTGCAAGCCAGTCCGCCATCTGACTGAAGCCCATAGCAAAAAGCTCTATCATAATTAATTACTCACCTCTTTTATATTAATTTTATATTTAACTTGCACTTGCGCCTGCACTTGTGAAAGTCCGGTATAAATCGTTTAAATACAAATCAACGCTTGAGACTTTAGGCACAGCAAGGCCGAACGCGCAGCCGAAGATTATATATATAGCTATTGCCGCTATTAAAGCTATAATTAAATTCTTAACCCAGCTGTTGAAACTCAAGTCAGTTGAAAGTAAAGTTATCTGGAAAGTCAAAAATATTATAGTCGAGATAACAAAGCCGATCTCAGGCATGAATAATATATATAAAAACACAAATAAAATCGTGACCGGCATCGTAATTTTCTGGAACAAGCGACGGGCTTTAATCTGCGCCTCGCTCAAGCCCTCGCACTCTGCGCTGTCATCTTCGCTCTCTAAAATCGGCAAAGTCCCGCGTTTGAACGCTATAAACCATTTTAAAATTATAATTATCCCTAATGCGAACATTAAAGCCGCAACGGCCTTCGGCACAGCGTCAGGAGCTAAACGTCCGCGCCCCATCTTCATGAAAGACTTGGTGCCGAGCGTTGTCCAGTAGAAGAACGCCGCCATTATCATAACTACAAGTCCGGCGATTAAGTCCTTAAAATTCTTCTGCTTATTATTATTACTGCCCATTCTTGAAAATCACCTCTTTAATAACTTTATTTAATAACTTTAATAATTCTTAAAAATTTATATAAAAAACGCGGCAAGTTTTAAATCATGCCGCATTTTTTAAATTATAAAATTTTAATTTTAATTACTGAGCTAATAAAGCTTCCGCCATTGGCGCATAAACTGACTGAACGCCTTTCATGAACTCGACGCCCTTCTCGCCCGGCTGGAAGTTGTCATGGAAGTCATAAAGGCCTAAAGCTTTCTGGTACGGCTCCATCTTTACAGCCTTGCCCACTGCCTCGGCGAACTTTGCGACTATGTCAGCCGGAGTGCCTTTCTTAAATCCGAAATAATAGAACCACTCTGCCGCGAACGGGAAGCCCATTTCTTTAGACGCCGGAATCTCTTTAAAATTCTCGTTGCGCTCGTTGCCTAACACGCATAACGGGATAAAGTCGCCTGTTTTAATATACTCTTTGCCCTGCGAGTAAAGAGCCTCTAAAACGTCAACCTGTCCGCCTAAAAATGCGACGTTGCGGTCAGAGGCCGAGCCTAAATCTATGCAGTCAACTTCGATGCCTAAAGCCTGCATCATCGCGAGCGCGTGCATGTGAAGGGTGCCGCCCATCTCGACTGCGTAAGTAAGTTCGCCCGGGTGCTCTTTCGCGTATTTAACAACGTCTTCAAAAGTTTTAAGGCCTTTTGCGTTATCTTTACGGACGAACAAGCAATACGTGTTGCCGCCGCCGGTAACTGCCGCGATGTCTAAAACATTTTCCCATTTCCAGCCCTTGTCCATGCGTCCAAGCAACTCGAGCAAGAGCGTGTCAACGTGATGATAAAAAGCGGTGTAGCCGTCAGCGTTGCGGTTAAGAACTTCAGTGAGAGCGACCGAGCCTGCTCCGCCGGACATGTTAGTCACGACTACGGGCTGGCCTAAAATTTCGGTTAATGACTGGGCGATTGCGCGGACTGTCGTGTCTGTGTCGCCGCCCGGGTTGGCGGGAATGATGACTTCGATAGCCTTTTCAGGATAATCTGCAAAGGCTGCTGCACAGCTGAACAACATTAAAGCACTAAGGAACAACGCGAAAAACTTTCTCATTACTTCAACATCTCCTTATTGTGTTTGCCCTTATTATTAAGAGCGTAATATAATGATGCAGAACTATAGCGACAAAATTATTCTAACGCGATAAAATTTCACTGTCAATTAGAAAATTAAATTAAATTTTATTTTAAAATATTTTATTTAATATTAAAATATATGGATAATTAAATTAAATTATTTAAATTATAAACGGAGAGATAATTTTTAAATATGCTTGAGAATTTCAGCCCGTACTTAGTCACGGGATTTTTGTTCTTTATGAGTTTAGTAGCCGGAACTTTGTCGGAGAAATTGAAATTTCCGGCGTTAATATTATTTTTAGCGATAGGTATGTTAGCCGGAGTTGACGGCATAGGCGGCATAGACTTTAACGAGTTTAATATAGTTGACGATATAGGCACGTTCGCGCTCGCATTTATACTTTTCGGCGGCGGCTTTCAAACTAAATGGACTGATATTAAGCCTATAATAACTCAGGGCGTTGTGCTGTCAACTGCTGGAGTTTTGCTGACGGCAATTTTTATGGCCGTGCCTATCGCATGGCTCGATAGATTTAGCTATAAAGACGCGTTTTTGCTCGGCTCGATAATTTCTTCGACGGACGCGGCGGCGGTCTTCTCGATCTTACGCACTCAGAAGGTCGGAGTGAAAGGCGCGTTAAAGCCGTTATTAGAATTTGAATCCGGCAGTAACGACCCGATGGCTGTGTTCTTGACTTTGACAGCTTTAAACTGGTTCACGTCGCCCGATATTCCAGTTTATAACATGATAGTTAAATTAATAGTTCAAATGGTAAACGGCGGAATTATCGGCTTTGTCGCGGGAAAATTTGCGTGCAAGGCAATTCAAAATCTTGAAGTCACTAACGAGGCTCTATATCCGGTCTGGGGAATAAGCATAGTGTTATCAACTTTCGGACTTGCTGAGATGGTTCAGGGCAACGGCTATCTTGCGGTTTACGTCTGCGGAATAGTCATGGGCGGCGGAGACTTTTTATATAAATACAGCCTGCAAAGATTTCACGAGGGCTTCGCCTGGCTCATGCAAATTATAATGTTCTTGTTATTAGGCCTGTTAGTTAATCCTAAAGAATTAATAAATTTTCAAGTTATTAGTATAGGATTATTAATAAGTTTCCTGTTAATGTTCGTCGCGCGGCCTTTAGCCGTGTTTATTTGCAGCATGTTCAGCCGGTTTAATTTGAACGAGAAAATTTTTGTGAGCTGGACGGGACTTCGCGGCGCAGTGCCGATTATATTAGCGACTTATCCGTTGTCTAATAACCATCCGCAGGCAAGATATATATTTAATTTAATATTCTTTGTTGTCTTGACTTCTGTATTACTTCAGGGCAAGACGCTTGCGGTCGCGGCAAAGCTGCTTCATCTTGACACGCGGGTTCGCACGGCCAAGAGCTACCCGTTAGCGTTTGACCGAACGCCCGGCAGCGGCACTGACGAGACACGCGAGGTAGATTTATTGCCCGGCTCGGCAGTGATTGGACACGCCGTCAGCGAGTTAAAATTCCCTGACGGCGTTTCGATTTTATTAATTAATAGAGGCACAAAGTTTTTAGTGCCTAAGGGCGGAACTGTGCTCGAGGCAGACGACACGCTATTAATATTCGGAGATCGCGCAAAGTTGAATGAAGTAGCGAAGCAGTTGACGCAGAGCGAAAATTAAAATTTAAAATTTAAGGCCGGTTAGTAAATTTTACGTTATTAATCGGCCTTTTGTTGTGTTAAAATGTTTTGATTAAATTTAAATTTAATTAAATAAACGAGGGCTGTTTGTAAGTTATGAAGAGAGCGTTTGACTTTGTCAAAAGTATTTTTGGATTTAATAACGGCGAGATGCCTTGGGTGTATATCGCCGGAGAAGGACGCTGGGAGCGCAGGAAACCGGCGCGGCCTTTGGTAAGAATCGGCGCGTTCGCGGCTGGCTTTGTCGCAGTTGCGGGCATAGGATTTTATTTAATGTCGCCATCGGCAAATAATGCGCACGCACAGGCTATTATAAATAGTAATAATAAAGACTTAATAATTCGTGAGGTTCAAATGCCGTCTGAGCTTGCAGCAGAGCTTGAGCTTAACGCGCGTAATGCTGAGAGCAAAGCTGAGAGTGAGCCGGAGCCGGTGCAGCTTGCGGATAATAATTTAAATAATTTAGAGTATGAAGATTTAGATTTAAATTTGCCGCCTGTTAAAGATGAAAAGCCGGAAGTTAATGTGCATAAAGCAAA
>JAFSNU010000259.1 GCA_017447325.1 Synergistaceae bacterium
GCGAAAAGTATTTTAGGCTGGAGGCCGAACTGGAACGTTGCTAAGGCTATAAAGTCTATAGTCGAATGGACTAAATCATGGCGCGAAAATAATTTAAAAGCTAAAGACTGCATGGACGCGCAGATTAAAGAATTTTTTGATTTATAAATATATAATATAATATATAAAGGAAGAAGATTTTAAAATGAAATTTATCGAGACGTATTTAAAAGGCGGTTATGTAATAGAGCTTGAAGAGCATCGCGACGAGCGGGGATTTTTTGCTCGGGCGTTTTGTCAGGACGAGTTCGCGGCTCATGGGCTTAAAACTGAATTTGTGCAGTGCAATCTTTCGCATAATATCAAGCGCGGCACGTTACGCGGCCTGCACTTCCAGCTCAGCCCGCACGAGGAAGTAAAGTTTGTGCGCTGCGTTCGCGGCAGAATCCTTGACGTAATGGTTGACTTGAGAGCTGACAGCCCGACTAAGTTAAAATATTTTGCGGAAGAATTGACCGGCGAAAATAATAAGGCTTTATATATTCCCGAAGGATTTGCTCACGGATATATCGCGCTTGAGGACGACTCGCTCGTTTATTATCAAGTCTCGTCAAGATACACGCCCGGCGCAGAGCGGACTATAAGATATAATGACCCTGATATTAATATTAAATGGCCGGAGATAACGCCGCTGATAGTCTCGGCAAAGGATCAGGCCGCGCCGTTCTATAAAGATATAAAATTTTAAATTATGAGCAAAATATTTGTGACCGGAGCCGACGGATTTATCGGCAGCTATTTTGTTAAGGCTATTGAAAATGATTTTGAGATATTACAGCCGTCGTATCTTGTAGTCAATCTGCATGATTTTGACTGCGTGAAAAATTTTCTTGAGCGCGAGAAGCCTGAGTATTTAATGCACTTTGCTTGGGACGTAACGTCAGGCTATCAGGAAAATAATAATAATTTTGACTGGGTTATGGCGAGCATGAATTTATTAAAAACTTTTGCGGAGAACGGCGGCAAGCGCGCGGTCTTCGCGGGAAGCTGCATGGAGTACGACTGGCAGTACGGCTTTATGAGAGAGAATGAAACGCCTTTAAAGCCGAATACTTTTTACGGCAAGTGCAAAGGCTTATTATATAAAATCGCGAGCGAGTACGCGCGTAAAATAAATTTAGACTTTGGATATGGTCGTATATTTTTTCTGTACGGTCAGGGCGAGAAGAAAGAGCGTTTAATGCCGCATTTAATTAATTGCTATAAGCAAGATAAAAAGCCTGAGTTAAAATTCCCGTTTTTAAGGCGCGATTACATGCATGTCAAAGACGTTGCCGGAGCGTTTAGAGCTATTTTATTAAGCGATTATAACGGAGCTGTTAATATTGCAACTGGCGAGGCACCGGCCTTGTGCGATATCGCGAATAAAATTGCAGTATTAACAGGCCATGAAGCTTTAAATTATGAAAACGCCGCGAGCGGAGCTGACGCGCCGGAGAGTTTAGTCTTAGGCGATAATAATATTTTAAATAATATTATAAAATTTAAGCCGCAGGTCTCGTGGGACGAGGGCTTGGGCGAAATGATCAGAAATTATTAAAATTTATTTAAAATTTATTTAAAGATATAAAGGCCGGATTAATAAAAATTCGGCCTTGTTTATTTAAAGTTAAAGGCAATCAAGGGGATATATGCCTGACATTATTTTATTGATGCTGATTCAAGTTATAGGCAACTGCCGCCAATGGAATGCAGAATGACGTGAACTCGATTTAATTTTGCATAAGCACAGAGATCGGCAAAACTTTAATCACAATGACGGAAATATATTTCAGCGCGAATGATAATAAAAGACTTACGAGATCATTTGAATATGCTATGAAAATTGCCGTTTTATTTTCAGGAGCGGCGGCTGCAAATTTCTTTAGCCCCTGAAGTAGTTAAACTTGCCGCGCTGAATTTTAAAATTTTAAATTTAAAATTAACGCGGCAAAATTTTTAAATTTATTTAATTTTATTTCTTATTTCCCTTGCTCTTGTCATTAATGCTGTCAGCGAAGACTAAACTCACATAATCTATTTCGTCAACGCGCGAGGTAATGTCTCCGTCCATTAGGGCAAGCTTTAAAGCGTTTAATGCCTCGCCGACACTGCGGCCTGACAAGCCCATATTCTGCAAGTCATGGCCGGTCAAGCTGCTCTTAACGTCTTTAAACGCGTATAAATGTTCAGCAATTAAGCGCCGCGCCTGGACGCTCTTCAAGCACGTCATCCAGTAAACTAAAGGCACCGGCCCGAACTCTTTAAAAAATAAATATATCTCAGAATTTTTAAGTTTCTTATTAGAATAACAAAATTTTTCAACCTGCGGCCAAGTCGTGAAGCACTGCGTTATCTCTTTGCGCTCGTTCGGCGTTAAATTCATTCTGTCCATGCCGGCAAAGCGAACCTGCGTTGACGAGTCCGCGAAGACAACTGCAATGCTGACAAGCCACTCCATGCCCTTAAAATCTATATTATGCTGGTGAGCCTGCGCGAGTAAATGCTCTAAAAGTCTCAGCCTGTGGCCAAGCATCTCGTCAATGTGAATGCCCGGGAATAAAGATCCCCAGATGCCCAAATCGCACATTCTTAAAATAATTTTCCTGAAGCACGACTCTTTTGCCATTATCTCAAGCTCGGTTCTTATTCTTGGACTTGAAAGACACTCTAATAAGCCACCGCGGACAGCACTATGCAATAATCTTAACGTGTTATCTTCAAAGTGCATGTTTAATCTCTGCTCAAGCCTTATGCCACGCAAAACTCGCGAGGGATCTTCGACAAAACTTAAATTATGTAAAATCTTTAACGCGCCGTCCTTCAAGTCAGCACGTCCGCCGAAATTATCCATAAGCGTTCCCCAGTCGTCGTCGCTTAAAGATATTGACATCGCGTTGACCGTGAAGTCGCGCCGGCC
>JAFSNU010000260.1 GCA_017447325.1 Synergistaceae bacterium
ATCAAAGAAGCCTTGAATTTGTCCCGCGTGCAAGTCAGCCGTTATAACACGGTCAACGCCGCTTTGAGTTAATAAATCTGCGACAAGCTTTGCCGTGATCGGCTCTCTTGGCCGCGCTTTCCTGTCCTGACGCGCATAGCCAAAATACGGGATAACAGCTGAAACATGATGCGCAGAAGCTCGTTTCAACGCGTCAACCATGATTAAAAGCTGGAACAAATTTTCGTTTGCTGGATTGCTCGTCGGCTGAACGACAAACACGTCCGCGCCTCTGACGCTCTCGTCAAGCGAAAGGCCGATCTCTCCGTCCGAAAATCTAAAATGTCTTATGGCTGAAAGCGAAACGCCAAGTTCGCTGCAGATTCGCTCTGCAAAATCCTTATGCGCGGTTCCGGAAAAAATTTTGATGCTGCCCCGTCCAGAAATCAGGGTGAATTCTCCAGCTGAAATGGCCAAAGTACATACCTCCATATTTTATAAATATTTTATAAATTTATAAAATTATAAAATTATTTTCGCTTAACCCATCCGTCAATATTAACCTGTCTCGCTCGTCCAACGGCCAGCGCATTTTCAGGCACAGGCTTAGTTATAACAGAACCTGCGGCCGTGGCTGCGTTATCGCCAACCTGAGCCGGCGCGACGAACATAGTGTCAGAGCCGACAAAACAATTATCGCCGATTATAGTCTTATTTTTCTTCTCGCCGTCATAATTGCAAGTTATAGTTCCCGCGCCGATATTAACATCATGGCCGAGCGTCGCGTCGCCCATATATGAAAGATGCGGCACTTTGCTGTTCACGCCTATATGCGAATTTTTAATCTCGACAAATTTTCCGGCAAACGCGTGATCTTCTAATAACGCATTATCCCGAATATAAACAAACGGCCCGGCTTTCACAAAATTTTTTAACTCGCTATTCTCTATAACAACATTTGCAACAAGCTCGCAGCTCTCGCCTATTATCGCATCATGCAAAATACTTCCTGAGCCAATATAACTATTTTCTTTAATTACGCTCTTGCCCCATATCTGCACATTAGGCATTATCACAACGCCCCGCGACAACTCAGCGTCAGGACTTATCCACACAGTTTCAGGCGACAGCATTCTAACGCCCTCGCCCATCCAGTACTCCAAAATTCTTTTGCGCATTACATTGCTTACCTGCGCAAGCTCGGCCTGAGTGTTCACGCCGGCCATTTCGTCCTCGCTTACAGCATAAGCTTCAACGCGCATATTCTCATTATTCATTAAAGCTAAAACATCCGGCAGATAATACTCGCCCTGCGCATTGTCATTCTTTAAATTATCTATAACTTTTAATAACGACTTCACAGTAAAGAAATAGCAGCCCGCGTTGACTTCTTTGACTCCGCGTTCTGCCTCGTTTGCGTCCTTAAACTCTACTATTCTAATTTTATTATTATTCTCGCGTATAATTCTGCCGTAAGCTCCCGGGTTCTCAGCTATGAAAGTTATCACAGCGCAGTCCGGCTTGTTTAAATTAAATTTATTTATTAAATTATCTAAAGTCTGGGAAGTTAATAACGGCAAGTCTCCATTTAAAACTATTAAATCATCTAAATCCTTCCACCAGTCAACAGCACACTTGACAGCGTGTCCAGTTCCTAACTGCTCGCGCTGCCATAAAATTTTTATATTCTGCTTAAATTCTGAATTAAATTTTAAAATATGCTCTTCGACTTGTTCGCCGCCTGAGCCGACAAGAACGGCAATATTATTTAAATTTACAGCAACGCTTCTTAATAAATAATCTATCATGGCTCTGTCAAGCATCGGCTGCAAAACTTTCGGCAAGCTGCTTTTCATGCGTGTGCCTTTGCCCGCCGCCATAATAAGAACTCCGATTTTATTATTCACTTCCAAATATCCCTCCCTATTACAACGCGCGAGCTTTAAACTTTTAAAACTGGCTGGGGCGGCTGGATTCGAACCAACGATGACGGAACCAAAATCCGTTGCCTTGCCAACTTGGCGACGCCCCAAAAATTATTTTAATTTCAAATTTAAATTTCAAAAAACTTTAAACATTATGGCCTAAATATTTTTTAACGTCAAGCTCGCTATAATTACGCAAAATTTTATTTTAAAATTATTAAGCTTCGCGCGTAAATTCTATCTCGTTTAACTTTTCCTCAAAGCCGTAAATAGTCGGATCGATCTCGTCAATTTTATTATTTAACTCAGTCATCGACGACGGCCTGAAGTAATAGCCCTTCGGCAGCTGATTGGCAAATCGTTTAACTTTCAATAACGCCTGCAAAAAATTCCGCTCGTAAGGCATTATCATTTGAGCCGCCATTAACGCGCTGGGCGAACTCTCTTCAAAGAATAATAACGCCATCTCTAAATTTTCTTCAACTTCCATTTCGTCATACCAAATATCAGCTAATAAATCATGAAATTTCTTGCGCGAATTATTCTGCACGACTTCGCTTGCTACTCGATCAATTTTTCGCAAATTAAATTTTATCCCGCGTAAAATATCTTTAGCC
>JAFSNU010000261.1 GCA_017447325.1 Synergistaceae bacterium
GAAATTTCGCCGTAAATCTCTATTCCGGTTACTGACTCGAGCACTTGAGCCCGTTCGTTCTTGTCAGCGTTAAGAAAAGCGTCAAAGCCGCCCTGCTGAAGCATCATAGCCTGTGAAAACTGTTTAAAATTCATTCCCGTCAGCTCTACGATCTTATCTGCCGTCTCTTTAATTCCGCTTGTCAAAGGCTTTTCTTCAGCATCGAGCTTGTGATTATACGTCTGTAATTTGCCTTTGCTGCGTTTGCTTGACCTTGTCTGACTCCAGCGGGCAGTAAAACGTCCGTTGTCAGTTTCAAAAATAACTTGCGCATAGCATTCTGACGTCCCGCGCGACATTATCTCGTTATTCCGGCCTGATATTTTGCCGAGCCTCGGTGTCATGCCGTAAAGAGCTAAACATACTGCGTCAAATATAGTCGTCTTTCCTGCGCCGGTCGGACCTGTAATCGCAAATATACCATCTGCGAAAGAATTTCCCGTCAAATCTATATGCCATTCGCCCTTCAGCGAATTTAAATTTTTAAGCCTTATATCTAAAATTTTCATGATTAATTTAAAATTCTCCGTCAAGTTCCTGTAAAATTTCGTTGTAAAGCCTGATAAAAATCCCGCGCTGCTCTTCAGCAACATTATTTTCGTCAAAGCATTTGTTCAGCATCTCAAGCGGCGTTATATTTTCAAGTCCCTGTGTTATAACGTCCGGCGCGGACTCTAAGCTTAAAATTCCGGCTCTCTCGTCGTAAACTGTAAAAATTTCAAGTTCAGGAAATTTTTGGATAAATTCGTCTAATTTTTCCCTAAAATTTTCGATTAAGTCATTGCCGGTATAAGTAATTTCAATCCATACAGACTCCCCCGGCTTCGATTGAGCCGCTAAATTTTCAAGCTCGGCAAAAATTTTCCCGTCATCGCCGATAGCTCTTGCAAGCTTTTGAAACACCGGCACCGGAATCTCGTTTATATTAATCTTTCCTGTCTTATCGTCAATATCTATTAACGTGACTGACTTTCGAGTTAAAGCTTCGGCAAAAGTCATCGCGATAGGGGAGCCGGAATATCTTATATTTTCGCGCTCTATAAACTGCGGTGAATGAAGATGACCAAGCGCAGTGTAAGCTAAATATTCCGGAAAAATCTTGCTTTCAATCTCGGCAGCAGTCCCCACATAAAGCGGCCGTATTCCTTCCCCTAATCTAACGCTGCCTTTCTGAGCAAATAAATGTCCCATTGCTATAATCGGCACATTTAAACCGCCTCTTATTTCTAAAGCACGGGAAAAAATTTCCCTGTAATGACTTTTTATTCCGTTTTTTAAAGCGGATTCTATTTCATGAAAATTATCATTTAAATTTGACGCTCTAACGTCCCTGTCGCGTAAGTAAGGCACGGCGCACACGATTAAATCAGGCTCATGCAGTATAATTATTTCGCCGTCCGGGTCTTGCGAGGCCTGACCTACGACATGAATATTTGATATATTTAATAATTCCGACGGAGCGTCTATAAAAGCAGCTGAGTCATGATTGCCCGAGATTATAACGCAGTGTCTGCATTCAGATTTTGCCAGCGAGGACAAAAACGAGTAATAAATATTTTGCGCCTGCACGCTCGGCGTAGTGTTGTCAAAAATATCTCCGGCTGCCAGAAGGACGTCAATTTTTTCTCTATTAATCAAATCTTCAAGCCAGTTAAAAAATTTTCTAAATTCATCAAATCTTTCGCGCTCTTTCATGCGCCTTCCGATATGCCAGTCTGACGTATGCAAAATTTTCAAGCCTTAACGCCTCCAGTATTAAT
Source organism: Synergistaceae bacterium (assembly GCA_017447325.1). Lineage (GTDB taxonomy): Bacteria > Synergistota > Synergistia > Synergistales > Aminobacteriaceae > JAFUXM01. The sequence goes on from JAFSNU010000261.1 coordinate 1,800, forward strand.
TTAATATTATTTTACTATAATGATATTTAAATGTTTAAGCTTAACGGATTTTGCTTTTGACGAGTTAACTATTACATATAAAGTTTGAAGATTATTAGTTATATCAGAATCTCCGGCGATCGACGCCTAAGCTGCCATAATACAAGCAAGAAACAATAAAAGTTTATATATAAATTTTATTTATTGCAAGTAATATAATCTAAATATTTTTTACAAGCAAAAATATTATTTCAAGTACGTTATCATCCGGCATTAAATAAAAATTTCTGAGCAGACTTCTCTTAACTGTCTCTAAAAGTTTAAGTTTATAGGTACATAATTTCTTGCGCTCATTGATGTGGTTGAATATCTTACGGGCAGAACCTATATGCTTGGTTATTGCTATAATAAAATTTTCTCTGCCCAGCCGCTAAATATTCAGTTTTCAAAGGCTCACCAATGTTATATATTATAGAATAAATTTATATAATATTGTGCAAATTTTTAATAACAGTTATCGTTCCCGCAATGTTCGCATATATTTGCGAATGGGAGTGAATAAAATATAACACTGTTTCTTTTCTTGACAAAATCAAAACTAATGCACAGATGCAAGCTTTTAATCAGACTGTCATGATGTCTGTAAAAGGCACTAAAATTAATTTCAGGAGCGCGCCGGACACTGATACAGAATCTATGTTTAAATTAGACGAAGGAACGCCTGTTAAACTGCTTAAATCCAGCGGACAGTATGCCGGCAAATGGCTGTGTGTCCACTTGGAAAGTCTGAAAGAAGGCTGAATACACGGAAATTTTGTTCAAGACAGCATAAGCAATCAGGGAGCGCACGGTACGGCATATCAAATTTGACCGAACAGCATATATCTTTTCGCAATTCTATTCACGAGCAGCAAAAGCGACGCCGCTCTCTCAAATCTCAAAATATTAATTTATAATACGCTTAAATTGTGTTTAATTTATTAAAATATTTGATTAGTAAAAATTAAAAGCTAAGGCGGAATGATTTTAATGAACATAAACAAAAGCATAATTAATAAATTTATTTCGCGCTGGCAGAGCAGTGGCGACGAGGAGAGTGACACGCAAAAATTTTGGCTTGAAGTGTTGCGTTATATATGCGGCTTTGAACAGCCTGAGACTTTAATCGATTATGAGAAGCGCGTCGAGCTAAAGCACAAGAGTTTTATTGATGCTTATATTCCGGCAACGCGGGTATTAGTTGAGCAGAAGAGTTTTGATGTTGACTTGAGCAAGCAAATTAAGAATTCTGACGGAAGCTATTTAACGCCGTTCGAACAGGCTAAAAGATATTATGACTGGCTTCCGGCATCAGAGCGCGGTCGTTGGATTGTAGTCTGCAACTTTAAAGAATTTTGGATTTATGACATGGAGACGCCTCACGCTAAGCCTGAAATTATAGAGCTTGCTAATCTTGATAAAGAATTTAACAAACTCGCGTTTTTAGTTGACGTTAACGCTCAAGCTCCAAAGGAAATTAGAGAGCTTGAAATTTCCGTTAAAGCCGGTGAGCTTGTCAAAATGCTTTATGACGCAGTCAAGCCTCGTTATATTAAGCCTGAAAGTCCGGAGGCTTTAAGAAGTCTAAACATATTCTGTGTC
>JAFSNU010000028.1 GCA_017447325.1 Synergistaceae bacterium
GACTCCAACGTGTTTTTCCTGTCTTTTTCTACTAAATTCTTAAAATAACTGCTCATAATCTTATCTCCTTCCTCTTGTCCTTTCAAAAAACTTACCCGCGCATAATATTAATCTCCCGGAGCTTTCACGGACGCGGCGAGCTGCTCGATCCTGTCGAGCGTCAAATGAGCTACTTGAGCTATTTCATCAAAATTCATTTTGCCAAACTTGATTAAATCTAACGCAATACACTCGCGTTCTTGACCTCTAACATTTTCTTTTTCTTTGTTCAATAAATCTTTAATATAGCTACTCATTTCACGATCCCCTTCCTCTTGCCCTTTCAAAAAACTTACCCGCGCACGCAGCCTCGGCAAAAACATTTTGTCGGGATCAGGACACTGCAGGTCATGAATCAGCTTCCAAAGCTGCGAGCCGTCATCCTTGGCCGACGCGTTGACGTAAATTATATGCGAGCCGTCGTAGAACGGCTGCAAATCGCCGTCAATATACCTGTGCATAGTGTATATCATTTTACCATAGCCGATAACATCATGCTGCGTAATAAAAATTACATAACACTCCGGCAAGTCTTTAAACGGCTGGCCGGGCTTCAGCGAATGAACGTCGATCATGCCGCCGTGAAATCTTGCACGTCTAAAGTCAGCGCCCTCGTTCGTGTTCTGAAATTCAATATTATAATTAGTCTTCGCGCTGTCAACTGCGAACACGTCAAGCGTCACTGAACGCTCGAAGCCCTGAAAGTCCCTTTGCGTCCGCGCAGACTTTACGATTAAATCATCGCGCTTTAAAATTATTTTCAGCATCTCTTCAACGCACGGAATATTATTATCAAACACGATGCTCATAAACTCGTCGTCCAATAAAGTTACAGTGCGTCTATACTCTTGAAATTCAGGAGAATTTTCCGCCATGCTCTCACTTTCTCTATAATATAATAGTTATTAAACTTAAAAAATATATAACATAAATTATAAGTTATCCAGAATAATTATGCGGTAAGTAAAGCATTAAAACGGTTTTGTTAATAGTCAATAAAGTAAACACAAAAAATATAAATATTATGACTTTTGGACATGACTATCAAAAAATCAGCCTCTTTATCATAAGGCATGATATCGCCGTTATCTCCATGCGTAAGTAAGCCTTTGAAGTTATATCCGGCTTTTTCCGCGCTTAACACCGTACGTGCAGCTTTCACCGCATACGGCGTTCCTGCAAGTGCTTTGTCACGCTGGATTAAACTCTAGAAAATTTTTGAAAAATAGAAGACGTAAAGTTTTCTGTTTTTGAGTATACAGGCAGAGCTTCGATAAATTTTTTAATTTTAACGTCCTCGTTATTATTAAGCCATTTATCGTGAAAGCATTATAAAAATTTTTAGCTCAGGATAAATATTCGGATTTACACTCCGCGAGAGAATAAGTTTTAGCTCATCGGACATTTTAATACCAAAAAATTTTAGGCTTGCCGTGCCGTTTGCCATTTTATATTCAACGCTAATTCCGTTTATTAATTTAAGCTCGATACCGATTCTGCCCCTGCTTTTAACAAGTCCATAGTAGCCGATAGCGTTAATATTAAGCTTCGAAACCTCTAACATCTGCGAGTATTCTTTCATAATATTTTCATGCAACATAGTTTCAAAAAAAATTTTAACCGCGCGTTTGTCATTAAGTTTATACACTGCGCTGAACTTGCCGCGCCCGACTTATTCTAATAAACTTAAATCAATTTCTTTTAAATTTTATAAATTTAAATCTTGCAAACTACCAGCTCATTTTGCGATTTATTATATAATAAATTTTAATTATAAAAATATTTATGAACCGGCGTTTAAAATTTTTGTGCAAAAAATATCACGATTAAATTAATTTTTTAAATTATAAATTAAATTTAGAAATCCGTCGGGCTTCATGCCGTATTTGGCATGAAATTTTATCGAAGCAATATTACTTTCTTCGACCCAAGCGTAAAGATATTTGCCGCCGTTGCCGCAGTATAATTTTAATTTACTTAAAAGCATGGCGTGAATTATTGATTTATTTCCTGAATTATAAACTTGATTAATATAAAATTTTCGAGGCTGAGTTTTGGTCTGGAGTATAGAAATAATTTTATTGTCATCGCCGCGCGATATTAAAACTTCACGAGCTTTTATAATTTCCGCAAGTTCTTTATCATCAACTAAGTGCGATATGCGCGTGTCGAAAATTTCCCATAATTTATTATTAATTTCATGCGCTTCAAATTCTTGTGCAAGCTCACCGGCCTTAATATTCATAAATTTATTTAAATTATTATTATTAAAAATAGAGCTGCAGTCAGGATTTGATATTCTATTTAAGCACGTAAGATTTTTAAACCCTGCGTCTATTAACAAATCAAAATTTTCGAGCTTGTCCCGCGTCATGAACTCAAGAACATACTCGTCATGACTTGAACTTAAATTTTTAAGAAGCCCGCATAGATCTTTATAGTCAGCCGTGTAATAATAAATTCTATTCACGCCGTGATCTTTTACAATAAAAAATATCGACTTGCCTGAAGCATAAGCCTCGTTAATATTTAAATTATTAAAATTATTTAAATAATAATTGCTAATTAATTTAGAATTTAAATCTTTTAATTTTAAAATTTTATCTTGAATTTCTTGTATAGTCATAATAATAATAATTTACAAATTACTTTCAATTATTTCGCAGTGTTCAAGCTTGCCGATGTTCATAAACATAACGCCCCATGACAATCCAGAGCCAAAAGCCGACAAGCAGCATTTATATTCATACTTTAAAAATTCTTCTTGTAAATTCAGCGCAATTATAAACGGTATCGACGCGCCGCTTAAATTCCCGTAATTTTCAACTAAGTTCATCGGCAGTTTATCTTCCGGCAAATTCGCCTTTTCAGCAAGCTTTTTAAGCATAAATTTATTCGGCTGATGAAATAAAAAATAATCTATATTATTAAGCTCTAAATTAGAATTTTTAAACGCGCTTTCAAGCATAGGCGGAACTTCTGCCTGAACGAAATTAAATACAGCACTGCCGTCCATGTGCATATTATCAAGAGCTCTAAAATTTCCGTCGCCTTGATCTTGCATTACAGCCGTCTCAGGACTGCAAGGCATTCTAAATCCGCCGGCGGGAACTTTTAACGCGTCGCCTCGTTTGCCGTCCATGTGCATTTCGAAATAAATATTATTATTATAATTATCACAATTCTCTAAGACAGTTACAGCCGCGCCGTCTCCTATCAACGGAAAATCGTTTCTGTCGCGTTTAGACACTTTATGACTTAACACATCGCCGTTAATTAAAATAATCTTCTTATTTTCTAATTTATCAAGCAGCATGAAGCTCTGCATTAAGCCTATTAAAAATCCGCAGCATCCTTGGGCTATGTCAAGACATAAAATATTATTGCTTAAATCGCATTTAGCCTGAACTATATTCGAGATATGCGGCACGAAATAATCAGGGCAAAGCGTGACGGCTATAACCGCGCCTATTTCGTCTCTGTCTAACCAGTTATTTTCAAGCATATAATTTACAGCATAAACTGCAAAGTCAGACACACAAGAAGAATCTTTCGCAAGCCTGTGTTTATTAAAGCCCATAACTTTTTTCAGCCTTAAAGTCTGTCTTACAGGAAACGAGTAATTATTAACTTCGTCATCAAATAAATATTCTTGCTCCGGCAAGACGCCCAGTATCGACGCAATTCGTTTATTTTTAAAATTTATCTGCATTTAAAAATTTTTTACCCTGCTTTACTTTATTTTAATAATTTAAAATTCTTTAAGCCTTGCTTTTAATTTAGCCCGGTCAATTTTACCGTTTAAATTAAGCGGCATTTTATCAAGCTGCTCGCAAATATTAGGCAGCATGTAATCCGGTAGCATATCAGCAAGAGTTTTCCTAATTTCATTACTTGCTAAATTACCTGAATAAAATAAAACTAATTTGTCATTAATATTTTCATGAAGACAGCAGCAGAATTCAACGCCTTTAATCGACGAGACCGCCGTCTCAATTTCGCCTAATTCAATTCTATGTCCAGAATGCTTGACCTGAAAATCTTTCCGGCCGTCGTAAATAATCTCGCCTTTTAAATTATAATGCACGAGATCGCCAGTCCTGTAAATTAATTCGCGGTAGTTTTTATTCAGCGGATTTTGCACAAATACTTCAGCTGTCTTCTCAGGATTATTATAATAGCCGTAAGCTAAAGACGTCCCGCGCACGCACAGCTCGCCCTGCTCATTAATTTTAGCTTCTTCGTCATTTTGATTAAGAATTAAAATATTTGAGTTGCGGCAGGGATAGCCGATCGGCACAGGCTCATCGTCCGCAATCTCTCTATTAACTATATAATAAGTGCAGTCAACCGTTATCTCAGTAGGCCCGTATAAATTTGCATAGAGCGCATCAGGCAAATATTTTTTCCATATATTTAACTGCTTGGCCGGCATCACTTCGCCCGCAAATAAAATATTTTTCAAGCATGAAATATCTACTTTATCAATAATATTCATGTTCGCAAGCCTGCATAACACAGTCGGCACGAAGAACACAGTATTTATATTTTTATCGCGTATAAAATTAAGAAGCGTCACCGGGAACGCAAAGCAGCTCTGCGGAATAATATACATAGTCGCGGCGTTTCTCAGTGTCGAATATATATCAAGCACTGAATTGTCAAAATAAAACGGCGCTTGATTTCCAAAGATCTGCGTCTCGTTAAAATTAAAAGTCTCAGCCGCCCATTCGATATAATCAATAACTGACCTATGGCCTATGATAACGCCCTTAGGTGTGCCAGTCGAACCAGACGTAAAAAGCACATAAAGCACATCAAGATTAATAATATTTTCAGTGACGCTTTTAATTAAAGCTTCGTCAATAATAATATTTTCAGTGTCTTCAAGACATAATATCTCAGTACGTCCCGCAAATTCCTGAGCCTTTGCAAAATTTTTATGATCCGTGATAATAATTGCCGGCTCGAGCGTGTCTATAATTTTCTTAACTCTAGCAAAAGGCATTTTAGTATCAATAACAGTATAAAAATTTCCAGAGTACGCTGCGCCCATAAAAGCGATAATACATTCAACGCTTTTATCAAGAAACACTGCGGCAGACTGTTTAAATAATTTACGCGATATAAGCGCCGCCGCAGTTTGCTTTGACCTTCTTTGCAACTCTGAATAGCTCAGCATATTTTTAGAGTCTGCAAACGCTATTTTATCTGGAAATAATTTTGCCGCGCGATCCAGATAATCGGAAACGACACGGGGGGGGGGGGTAATATTATTATAATTAAACATGATTATTTTTAATTTTTATTTTTATTAACAAGATTAAAAATACTCTCAGCGCTCGAAAAATTTTCAGGAATAATATCAAGCCCGTCGATCTTAATTTGATATTTTTCCTCGAGAATATTTACAAGCGTGACTATATCAAACGAGTCTAAAAGTCCGTCCTCGATAAAATTCGAGCTTGCTTTAAAGTCAAACTCCGGCCTTATCTCCTCAAGAATTTTCAATATTTCTTCCATGATTTAATAAAATTCCTTTCTTATCTTAAATCTTAAATATTGCCCGCGAGATTTTTAAGAGCGAGCCTGTCGATCTTGCCGTTAGTGTTCTGCGGCAATTTTTCCATGTGTATAAATAAATTCGGGATCATATAATTGGGAAACACGCTCTTTAAAGCTATTCTAAAATCTTTATCAGAAATTATATTATTATTATTCTCGTAATATAATACAATCTCTTTTTTATTATAATTATAGACGGCGCAGCAATATTTAACGAGCTTTAAATCATTTTCGATAACATGCTCAATCTCGCAAAGCTCAATTCTATAGCCCATATGCTTTATCAAGCTGTCCTTGCGGCCTTTAAACATAATATTGCCGTCCTCGCGAGTATAAACTATATCGCCCGTTCTATAAATCAATTCAGGATAACTTTTATTCAGCGGATTTTGCGTAAAAGCTGCTAAAGTCTTTTCAGGATTATTATAATAACCCATTGCAAGCGACGTTCCGCGCACACACAATTCGCCCTCTTCGCCCGCGCCGCATATTTTATTATTTTCATTTAAAATTAATACATCAGTATTTTTATACGGCTTGCCTATGGGCAGCGGCTCGTTTTCAGGCGGTCTTGAATTTATCTCGTACAGCGTGCAGTCAAGCGTAATCTCTATAGGCCCGTACAAATTAGCGAATTTAGCATTAAATAAATTATCATACCAGTATAAAAACTGCTTAGTCGGAAATACTTCGCCGGCGAACCAGATTAATTTTAAATATTCAAGCTTCACTTGCTCAAGCAATTTCATATTCGCGATATTCACCATAATCGACGGCACCCAAAATATAAAATTAACTTTATTTAAATTTAAAGCCTCTAATAGCTTGACTGGGAACGACGCGAGAAAAGCGTCAAGCAATATTAAACGCGACCCGTAAAGCATCAGCATGCACAGCTCAAAATCAAAAATATCAAAAACTATCGGCGACAGCGAGCCTATAATTTCCGTCCCGTTAAAATTAAATTTCTCGCCCGAGCAAGCCATAAAGTCAAAAAAACTCCTGTGATTTAAAACTACACCCTTAGGCGTGCCAGTTGACCCGGACGTGTTAATTATGCACATCGGATCGGTGTCGATAATTTTATCAAGCCTGGCCTTAAGCTCTTTATAATTTATATTAATATTATTAAAATCAATCTCGTCAATTAAAATAATTTTAATATCTATATTTTCAATAATATCTTTATATTTATTGCTGGTTATAATTAAACTCGGCTTGATTAAATCTAAAATATTTATTAATCTTTCGCGCGGAGTTTTCACGTCGAGATTCATAAACACATTAGCCGAATATAAAATTCCCAGATCAGCAATTACAGCATTAATCTCTTTCGGCAATAAGACAGCAACCGGCTTATTAAACGCGCCTTCAGCTTTATTAATAATTAAACAGCCTAAAGCCTGAGCCTTGGCTTTCAGCTCGTTAAACGCGATATTTTCGGCGTTATGCGTCACTGCAATTTTATTAAAATTTAATTCAACAGTCTTTTCAAAGCTGTTAATAAAATTGATATTCAACTTTAATTAAAACTCCTAATCTTTATTTAATTATTAAATCTATTTAGCAGCATTCATCTTAGCTAAAAACTCTGACTCGCTGATATTTATAGACATAGCGGCGTCAGAGACTGAAAGCAGCTTTTTACTTACCAAATCGAAAAGCATTTTAACACGTCCTTCAATAAGCCCTTCTGCTCTGCCTTCTGCTCTGCCTTCTGCTCTGCCTTCCGCCTTGCCCTCGAGCCTTATCTTATTCATAATATTGCTCATCTTTCTTACTCCTTTCGGATCTTCTTTAAAATAACGAGTTCTGTCAGCTAAAAGTTTATAATTCATGTCGTCCGGCTTTGTACAGAAAAAATCGTGCATTAATTTGCCTATCGGAGTTGCCTCATCCTTTAAAGCTCCGTTCACATATACAATATGCGATCCGTCGCCGAAATAACCGCCAGTCTCATTTATACGGCGGTCAATCGTATAAACAGGCAGTCCCAGCTTTAAAGCGTCTTTTTCTGTTATAAATATTATCCAAGCTTCACGCAGTTTTGAGAACGGCTCTCGATTTTTCAAGCTCCACGTATCAAGCATACTGCTGTGAAAACGCGCACGTCTTGGATCAGCGCCTCTGTTGTCCCGCTGCAGCTCAATATCATAAGACTTGCCCTCGCTGTCATTAGCGTAAATATCAAGCCACACAGAACGCTTAGGGCCTTTTAACAACTTTTGCACATGCGAACGGCTGACTTTTAAATCCGGCTTGTTCAAAATTATTTGCAGCACAATCTCAACGCACGGCAAATCTGTAAAGCAGATATTCATAAAATCATCGTCAATTAATCTCAGCTGCTTTATAAGCTCTATATTGCTGACGCGCTTTACCGACAATAAACATCACCTCGATATTATTATAATTTATAATTATTAATATTTAAGCTTTTCGTTCAGTTATATTTATAGTCCTGCCGCCGTCTATAACAATTTGCTGACCAGTTATCCAGCGCGATTTCTCAGACAATAAAAATTCAACAGCTGGAACAATATCAGCAGGCGTTCCAATTCCCAGCGGGTAATTTTTATTAAATTCAGACGCAATATTAATATCATCAAAAATATCAGCCGTCATAGCTGTCCGCATTCCGCCGGGTAATATCGAATTTACACGCACTGACGGCGCAAGCTCGACAGCTAAATTTCTCATAAGACCGTCAAGTGCAGATTTCGAAGAACCATACGCGCAAAACGCCGCAGCTCCGCGATCGCTTATATTGCTTGATATAAATACTACAGAATTTAAATTTTTACCGTTAAATTTTTTAGACGCTAAAATTTTTACAATCATACAGGGCACAAATACATTGACTGCATAAACTTCATTTAACGAATTTAACGACAAAGATCTTAAAGGCAGCATCTTCATAACTCCGGCGCAATGTACAAAAGCTTCAAATTCAATTTCAATGCTGCGCTCAAGCCTTATATTCTTTATAAATTCTACAAAATTTAATTCTAAATCATTAATAAGCGATAAATCATAAGGCCATAAAATAATATCGCTTGTCGATTTACAAAGACTTTTGGTCTCCTCAAGCCTTTCAATATTTCTGGCGTTTAAAATTAAATTTCTGCTCTCAGATAAATAAATTGCCGTCTCGCGCCCTAATCCGGATGACGCGCCTGTAATAAGAGTATATTTCATATATTTATCATGCCTTTAATTTAAAATTTTAAAAATTTTATTGCGCCGTAAATCCGCCGTCAATATTAAATACCGCGCCTGTTGTCCACTTTGACGCGTCAGATAATAAAAACGCAATACCATTTGCAATGTCCAAAGCCTCGCCCCAGCCTAATAAATGCATGGCCTCTATTTTGTCAGAATATTTATCATCAAATAATAAATTTACTTTATCAGCCATATTAGTCTTGATAAAGCCCGGTGCTATGCAATTAACCCGTATTTTCTTAGGCGCAAGCTCTACTGCTAAAGACTTCGTCATCCCAATAACAGCAGCCTTACTTATAGCATACGCTGCGTTGCACGAAGAGCCAACAAGCCCATATACGCTTGATATAAAAACTATTGCGCAAATTCTATCAGCTTTATATATTCCCCGCCCTGAAAATATTTTCGCAAGATTTAATCCTGCCTGAACATTTATTTTCTGCACTTTTTCGTAAGCCTGATTTGTTAAAGCTCTAAGCGGTACAACGCTTGGAATTCCTGCGCAATGCACAAGCCCGTCAAAACCATCTTCAAAATAGTTTTGCTTTGACGATGCTATAACTGATTTTAAATTATCAAAATCCGTCAGGTCGCATGATATATTAACTGCATTATCTATATTGCCAAAATTTTTATTTAATAATTCTTCGTTCACATCAAGCAATAATAATTTTGCGCCGAGTTCATGCAGTAATAAAGCAGTCTCCATTCCAATTCCTGAGGCTGCGCCGGTAACAATAAAATTTTTTCCGGCAAGATTAAATAAATTTCTCATACTTCAAAACCTTCTTCAAAATATTCATCAGTAAATATAGGCGCAAGCACATCAGCTTTATTTATTTTAAAATCTGCAAGCCCCCAAGACAAGCCAACGCCAAATCCTGAAGTAATCAAATGCAAATTTTCTTGCACGCCTTCACGACCGCATAAGTCAACAATTCCAAGCGGCACAGACGCTCCGCTCGTGTTGCCGTATCTATTAATAGACACTGGCATTTTTTCAGCCGGAATTTTTAATTTCTTAGCGAGCGTCTTTAATATCATTAAATTTGCCTGATGCAAGACGCAATAATCATAATCATCAATACTGCAATTATTTTCACTAAAAAATTCTTTAAACATCTTAGGCACTTTAGTTATAGTGAAAATAAAAACATCATCGCCGCTCATGTGATACGTTAAACCGTCCTCGCTGACTCGCTTATAACCGTCAAAAAATCTTTCGCCTGGCACTGGATGCATTAAAGCTTTATAACCTGAGCCGTCAGATTTAACTATACCTTTTATACCCCCC
>JAFSNU010000262.1 GCA_017447325.1 Synergistaceae bacterium
AAATTTAAAGACTCGTCCGTGCTTGCGCGTAAAGTCTGAGCGGCTTTAAATTTCACGCTGCCGCGCTTGGGCAGAGGCTCGTCCTTCTTAACTAAATAAACAAGATTTTCCGCGCCGCCTAATTTATTTAAAGCAGTTATAGATATAGAATGCGACGCCGGTATCGCTCCGACCGCCGCAAGAGTTTTAGTGATTTTAATTTTATTTAAAGCTATATCAATTTTGCGGCCAAGATTATCGTATATATTAACAGTAAAAGTATTTTCAGGCTGTTTAGAATTAAGCGGCAGCTCGATAATTTTTCCGTCTGTTAAATCAAATCGTCCGAGCGTCCAGCCCGTGTCGTCGCTCGTGATTTCAATCTGCAAATTTTCAGCCGCACTCACATGACACACAACCCGCGCCTTGTCGCCCGTAACTCTTGCCTCGTATCTGAAATTTAAATCTTTTAATATATTTATGTCAGACGTTAAAGCTTTGCGGTTATGATCCTCGCTGTCCCAGTCTATAGACTCAGCAAAGATGCTCGCGCCCTCAGCAACTGCCGTCATAGCATTTACGCCCGTATCAGCCTGAACTGCAAGCTCGCTCGAGACTTTATCGCGCAGATAATTATAATTAGTCGGACCGCCTATAAATACAAGACGCTCAACGTCGCTTGACGTAACCCCGGCCTTCTTCATCACGGCTCTCGTTATCTCGATAGTCTCGTCAAGCATTTCGTCAATTAAATTATTTAAAACTTTGCAAGTGAGCGGCACGTCCAAATAAATTTCCTCGCCGTCCAAGTCCAGACAGTCTAAATCATCGGCCTGAATTAACGCGCTGTCTTGAGAATTTTTCAACGATAATTCTATTTTTGCCTGCTCGATTGCGAACATCGCTGCGCTGCGAAGCTTCGCATAATTTTTATCAGCCATAAAGTCATCAGGCAAATTAAAATTTTCCTCAAGCCATGGCCGGACGATATTATCAAAAATTTTTCTGTCCCAGTCTCTTCCGCCGCACATCTCTTTTCCGTCTTCAGCTAATAAATTTACTTTGCCGTTCACGCTCTCCGCAACAGAGACGTCGAACGTTCCGCCGCCCAAGTCATAAATTACAAATACGCCGCTTAAATTTTTATTGCTGCGCATTACGCTCATGACTGCCGCAACAGGCTCTTGCATAAGTGCAGCCCGTGCGATGCCGGCCATCTTCGCCGCCTCGAGCGTCGCCTGTTTCTTAACTTGATTAAACGCCGCCGGAACTGTAATTACCGTCGCAGTCTCGGAATCATTGCGTATCTCTTCAGGAAGATAGCTGTATAAAATTTTCAAAATCTCCGCGCTGCACTCCTCAGGGCTTAAAGATATTCCCGAGTCCTTAAAGTCAAACCGTGCGCTTGTGCCGATTGCGCGTTTAAAGAGCGAGGCCGAGTTGTCTTTATCATGCGAGGCTTGATTATAAGCTCTGTAGCCGTAGCTTTTATTTCCGCGCTTGTTAATATAAATAGCTGAAGAAGTCACGTCGTTCTGCTCGGGACTTTTGTAAATTTTTGGAGCGTTCACGCCGTCATACGAGCATATCGCGCTGTTGGTCGTGCCTAAGTCAATGCCGATATAATATTTCATGCTTGCTTTAACGCCTGGCCTTTCGATTAAATAAATAAATTATAATTTTAATTATATTTTAAATTTTAAATTTATATTTAGTATAATTTAAATAAAGCGGGGTGATTTTAATTTGGCTTTGATCAACGAAGAGCATAAAGACAGAGTATTTAAATTTATATTCGGAAATCCTGATAATAAAGAATGGACTTTAAATTTATATAACGCTGTGAACGGATCGGATTATAAAAATCCTGATGATATAGAGTTCAACACTATTGAAAATGCTGTATATCTTGGGATGAAAAATGACGTGTCTTTTATCATCATGAGCGAAATAAATTTATGGGAGCATCAGAGCAGCTATAATCCTAATATGCCCATGAGATTTTTTATTTACGCCGCTAAACTTTACGAAAAATATATAGCCGGCAGCGAGTATTATCAATACAGCGGCTCGCTGCAATCTGCTCCGAGACCTAAGTGCGTATGTTTTTATAACGGGACAGCAAGGCAGCCTGATATTAAAGTTTTAAAACTCAGCGATGCGTTTGGAGGCGAGGCCGATATTGAAGTAAAAGTAACGATGCTTAATATTAATTACGGCAGAAATAAAATATTAATGGAAGCGTGCCGTCCGCTGAATGAATATGCGTGGCTTGTTGATGCTGTCAGGCGGCATCAAAAGACAAAGAAAAATTTGGAAGCGGCGGTTGATGCAGCTATAGCTGAAATGCCGGATGATTTTTCGATTAAGAATTTTTTATTATTAAATAAGGCAGAGGTGAAGGGAATGTTTTTAACAGAATATGATCAGGAAAAAGTTTTGGAACAGGAACGCCGCGACAGCGAAAGACGAGGCGAGAAAAGAGGCTTTAATAAAGGACTTAATCAAGGACTTGACCAAGGACTTAACCAAGCTCACGAACAGACGGCAAAAACTATGCTTAAGAAAGGCGAGCCTCTGGGAAAAATTGCTGAATACAGTTGCCTTGCGGAGGACGTTATTCGTGCGCTTGCCGAAAAAATCGGCGTCGCTATCGCATAAATTTACTTTTGCTTGATTTATAAGGCAGAGGTGAAGGGAATGTTTTTAACAGAATATGATCAAGAGAAAGTTTTAGAGCAGGAGCGGCGCGATAGCGAGAGGCGAGGCGAAAGAAGAGGCTTTACTAAAGGTTTTGATCAAGCTCGCGAACAGACGGCAAAAACTATGCTTATGGACGGTAAACCTCTTGGAGAAATTATTAAATACAGCTGCCTTGCAGAGGATGTTATTCGCGGAATTGCTGAGAAGATTGGCGCGGCAATCGCGTAAATTTATATTAACTTAATTTATCATGATAAGCTGTTGAGCAACAGAACGGACAGATTTGACGCCCAGCCTTTCGATTAAATAAATAAATAAATTATAATTTAATTATATTTTAAATTAATTTATATTTAAACTCGAAAGGAAGAATTTTTGATTGTCAGCTCTGCGCGATGTAATTTATAAATATAAAGATAAATTTAATAATTTAAATAAAGCTCAAGCCGAGAATGCTGCAAAAGGACGCTGGTTCGAGAAAATTTGCAAATATTTCTTTAAGCATGATTTATATTATAAACAGCGTTTCGAGGAAGTCTGGCTGTGGAATGACTGGCCGGGTCGAAATAATATGCCGGACACGGGAATTGATTTAGTAGCAAAGCTCAAAAATCTTGAAGCTTATTGCGCAATTCAATGCAAATTTTACGAACACGGACATAAAGTCAGCAAGCCTGAAATAGATTCGTTTTTATCAGCGAGCGGCAAGAAAGATTTTGCAGAACGAATTATAGTCTCGTTCGCTGATGATTGGAATAAAAACGCCGAGGACGCTATTCAAGATCAGCAAGTCCCGTGCGTGAGACTAAGCTTTAATAATTTAGAGCAGAGCGCAATTGACTGGAGCGCATTTGAGCTTGATAATTTAGATAAAGTAAAGTATAAAGCTCAAAAGATTTTGCGCGAAGATCAGCTCGAGGCGGTTGATAAAGTTATAAGCGGCTTTAAGTCTCATGATCGCGGCAAGTTGATAATGGCATGCGGCACCGGCAAAACTTTCACGTCTTTAAAAATTGCTGAGAAATTTGCGGGACGCGGCGGCGTTGTTTTATTTTTAGTCCCGTCTATTGCTTTATTAAATCAAAGCTTGATGGCTTATAATTCAGATCATGATATTAATTTAAATTTAATATTATTCGCCGTATGTTCTGATAAGACAGTCGGACAAAGCAAAGATGACGAAGATTTAAGCATAATCGACTTGGCCTGTCCTGCTACTACTAATACAAGCGAATTATTAAGCGCGTGGAACGCAATTCCTAAAGCTGATAAAGAAAATTCTATGACTGTCGTGTTCTCAACTTATCAGTCTTTAAACGTCATAACTCAGGCGCAGCAAAATAATTTTAATGATTTTGATTTAGTTATCTGCGATGAAGCCCACAGGACAACCGGCGTGACTTTGAAAGACGAAGTTGATAAAGGCGAAGAGTCAAGTTTCGTTAAAGTTCATGATGATAAATATATTAAAGCAAGAAAGCGTTTGTACATGACGGCGACGCCCAGAATATTTAAAGCATCTCAGGCTCGCAGGGCTGCCGAGGCCGGAGCGGTGTTGTGTTCAATGGACGACGAGACTAAATACGGGCCGGAATTTTACAGATTAAGTTTTAGCAAGGCCGTCAAGCTTGGCCTATTGAGCGATTATAAAGTTATGATCTTAGCAGTTGACGAGGGATTTATCAGCGACGGCATCGCAGCTCATGATGATAATAATGAAATTAAATTAAGCGACGCGGCAAAAATTATTGGCTGCTGGAAAGGCTTGTCTAAAAAATTATCTGCTGAGAGTATGCGGGATTTAAATTTGCTCGCCGATCCCGCGCCGATGAGAAGTGCGGTCGCGTTCAGCAGCTCGATTAAAAATTCAAAATTTTTCACGAATAATTTTAATAATATAGTAAAAGTATTTGATAAGGCTGATAAAAAAATTGATAAGCTCACGGCCTGCGAAGTGCATCATATTGACGGCACTGACTCAGTGCTTAAACGCAGCGTTGAAATTGCGTGGCTTAAAGATTTAAATAATAATAATTCAGGCTGCAGAATTTTGTCTAATGCTAAATGCTTGTCAGAGGGCGTTGACGTTCCGGCTCTCGATGCAATTTTATTTTTAAATCCAAGAAAGTCTGACGTTGATATAGTGCAGAGCGTCGGGCGGGTGATGCGACGCGCTGATAATAAAAAATTCGGCTATGTGATCTTGCCTGTTGTAGTTCCCAGCGATATAAAGCCTGAAGAGGCGTTAAATAATAATGAAAGTTATAAAGCAGTCTGGCAGGTGCTGCAAGCTTTGCGCGCTCATGACGATACGTTTAATTCTATAGTAAATTCTATAAACTTGAACGGCGATACAGGCGGCAAAATTATAATTGACGTGATAGGCAAGCCTGGGGCTGATGGCAAGAGCGGGAATAATAATACTCAGATTAATATTAATTTTCCGGTCGAGAAGCTGCGCGATTTTATTAAAGTAAAAATTGTTGAGAAGTGCGGCGATAGAGAGTACTGGGATAAATGGGCGCGTGATATGGCACTTATAGCTCAGGCTCATTCAACGAGAATTAATAGTTTATTAAATTCTAATAAGCCGGAAGTTATAAAAATTTTTGACGAGTATTTAAGCGGCCTGCGCAAAAATATTAACGGGGCTATCACTCAGGACGAGGCTGTTAATATGCTCTCGCAGCAGTTAATCACCAAGCCCGTTTTTGATTTAATATTTAATAATTTCTCGGCGAATAATCCAGTGTCCAAAACTCTTGAGAAAATTTTGAGCTGGCTTGAAACTCAAGGCTTAGACAGCGAGACCGAGCAGCTCGAAAAATTTTATGAAGATGTTAAATCAAAAATTGCGATCGTCAAGACTGACTCAGGCCGGCAGAAAGTTATTAAAGACTTATACGAAAGATTTTTCCAGATAGCATTTAAAAAGACGTCCGAACGTTTAGGAATTGTTTACACGCCGAACGAAGTTGTTGATTTTATTTTGCGCAGCGCGGACTGGGCTGTTAAACATGAGCTTAATATTCCCGAAGGCTTGAGCGCACGGGGCGTTAATATTCTTGACCCGTTCACAGGCACGGGAACTTTTATCGTGCGTTTAATTCAGCTCGGAATTTTGAAACCGGAAATTTTAGAGCATAAATATAATCATGAGCTGCACGCGAACGAAATTTTATTACTGGCGTATTATATAGCAGCCGTTAATATCGAGTCGGCTTATCATGAGGCATTAAATAATAATAA
>JAFSNU010000263.1 GCA_017447325.1 Synergistaceae bacterium
CTTTGACGTTTATCAGCCTGCGGGGCTTCCTGCCGGATGGTACGCGACGTTCGACGGCTTCCCTGTCACTCAGGTATCGCCTAATAAATGGGTCTATGGTCAGGTCGGCTACGACGGCGCGATAATCCCGACTGATATTTTAGTCGGCTCTGTCATCCCGCAAAACGTCCCGGGCTTGGCCCGCGCGGCGTTTACTGGAAATTACGGAGCTCAGGTTAATTCAGAAGCGTTTAGAAAAATTTTGAATTATGATGTAAATCGAATGGGCGTTTTGAATGATAATGCGCTGCGCACTATAATAGCATGGAACACTCAAAGACCAAGCGTGTATTTATGGCTCGGCGACAGATGGAAAAGATTTTCACCCGGTGCGGGCGAGTACGCGTGGCAGGTCTTGAAAAATAATCAAGCTTGGATTAATGAAGAGTTAAGGCGCAACGGAGTTATCGCTTACGGCGACACGTTCGACTTCGCGAACGCTGCGCGTCAATGGGGCGTGTTATGGATAGGCGATGTTGATTTAATGCAGTTAAATTATATTAGGCATTCTAACGGCGGAGACAAGGCCGACGGTTACAGCACGGGGCGCGATGCCGCATCCCCAGCTCCTGATCCTGAGCCGGACCCCGGCGATAGACGCGACGACAGAGGCAACTGGGATGCTCAGAGATAATTTAGATAGTTTAAGCGCGGACGAGCTGTTGGATCTCGCGTATAATGCTGAAGACGACGCGGAAATTGCAGAGCTTGTTAATAAAGCTTTAGAGCTTGAGCCGGATAATCCCGAGGCGTTATTATTGCTTTCGGATATAACGGAAGATGCGGACGAGCGTTTGAGCATTTTATTAAGCACGCTTGATAATTTGCATGAAGTTTTACATGATTTAAATATTTCACATGAATTATATAACGAGCATGAGCTTGGCGTTGTGTATTTAGCTTTAATGCAGCGGGCGGCTTTCACGCTGTTTGAAGTCGGCGACGACGAGCAGGCCATGGAGTTTTGTGAAAGACTATTAAATTATGATTTAGACGACGACGGCGCGATTAAGAGCTTATATTACAGAATATTAATCGAGCGTCAGGAGTGGCAGCGCATACTTGACGAGAGTTTGCAGGACGATAATCATGAATTAGGCTGGGCTTATGCGAGAGTTGCCGCCGCGTTTATGCTTAAAGATTTAAAAAATTCTAATAAATATTTCTGGGAAGCCTTGATGATGTCGCCGAATGCGCCGTTTTACATGCTTGGATATTTATCAGAGCCTGTTGACGAAGACAATACGCAGGAGCTTAATGATTTTAATTTCGCTGTACTTTACGCGGACGTGTGGGCGTTGTCGCGTGATTTATTGAACTGGTTCTCGCGCAATGTAATTTTATTTGGATTATTGTCCGGAAGATTTGCCGGTCAAGAGCGCGAGATGAGCGAGATATTAAAATCTTTAAAGGGCGACAAAGATTATAGCAAGCTTAAAAATATAATTAAGATTAGGCGCATAAATCCCAAGAATGACGTTGAGCTTATCGAGGCAATTTATAC
>JAFSNU010000029.1 GCA_017447325.1 Synergistaceae bacterium
AAAGACCTGAATGGTCTTGAATTCGCGCCCTGCAAGGGGCCTCGAATAGGTCGGAGGGGTGAAGCACCCCCCAGTCACTGGGTGACATCCCCCCTTACAGGGGGGACGAGAGATATTATTAATTTTAAAGTGCTTTTACTATAAATACAAATTTAATAATTTATTTTAAGCTTTAGCTACAACATAAGCAGATTTAACTTCAGCTCCGGCATTAATGCAAGCTTGAGCGAGGCACTTCAAGGTCGCGCCGGTCGTGCAAATGTCATCGACAAGTGCGGCCTTGAAATTTTTAATTTTATTATCAACTTTAAAAGCTTGAGGCGTAAGCTCCTCGCGCTCGCTTTTGCTCATTCCCGCGTGATGCGCGACTATATGCCGCCATGAGCAAAGACTATTATCAACTTTAATATGCCATTTATCGCCAAGCCCCGACGCGATTTCATAAGCTTGATTATAATAACGCCTGCTTGACTTGTGCAGCGGCACGGGAATTAATAAATCTATATCAGGCCGTTCAAACAAGTCCGCGAGCTTCAAGCCTAAAATCTTTCCGGCAGCTCGCAGGCCTTTATATTTTAAATTTAATATAACTTGCCTTATCTCGTCCTCGTAAAACGCGCCGGCATATACATCAAAATTGTTATATTCAAATTTTAACGGCTCAAGCAAACTCTCCGCGCATTTATCACATAAAGCCTCGCCGAGCTCTCCGCAGACGGGACAGCTCACCGGCAAAAATACGTGAACTAAAGACTTAAATAAATTATTAAAAATATTCTGCAAAATTTTAAAATTAATTATTAATTATTAATTAAAAGTTCGCGCCATTAATATAGCTTGTAAATTTCAAACTCAAAGGCGAGCATGATGCGAATAATTTTTAAAATAAATTTAAATTAATTAAACGCCTTGGCCATTCTGTCTATAGCTTCTTTGATATAGCTTCTGGGACAGGCAAGCACAACGCGCTCAAAGCCCGAAGCTACATCGCCGAACACATAGCCCTCGTCTAACCATAATTTTGCTTCCGTCAGCATCTTCTTTTGCAAGTCATAATTGCTGAGATTATAAGCTCTAAAATCTAACCAGGCTAAATAAGTTCCCTCGAGCGGCATGACTTTTACTTTCGGCAGTTTCTCAGAAGCATACTTAACTAAAAATTCATAATTTTTATAAATATAATTTATTAACTCGTCAACCCATTTTGCTCCGTGAGCAAACGCCGCCTCCATTGCCGTCATCGCGAATAAATTTAAACGCGTCAGGCTCGAACGCATAAGCGCATTATTAAATTTCTGCCGCATATCGTCATTCGCAATTATATTCACAGTCGCTTGAATACCGGCAATATTAAATGTCTTGCTCGGGGCAATTATCGTGACAGTGTTATTTAAACTTTCGTCATTTAACGACGCTATAGGCGTATGCTTAAAGCCAGGCATAACTAAATCGCAGTGCAATTCATCAGCTACAACTTTAACGTTATTATCCGCACAAATTTTCGATAATCTTTCAAGCTCGCCGCGAGTCCAAACCCTGCAGACGGGATTATGCGGACTGCATAAAATAAACAAAGTCGTTCTGGGATCTTTAGCTTTGCGTTCAAAGTCTTCAAAATCTATCTCATACTTGCCGGTCTTCTCGTTTAAAATTAAATTATTTAATAATAAATTTGCGCCGTTGTTGCTGACAGTTCGATAGAACGGATAATAAACGGGCGGCTGAATGATAACTTTGTCGCCGGGCTGAGTGAAAGCCTGAACAGCTACATGCGCCGCCGTCACTGCGCCGGATGTAAACTCGAGCCATTCGCGCTTGATTTTAAAATCATGGCGCGTATCTTCCCAGTTTATAATCGCGTCGTAGCATTTATCGCTCATCTCAGTGTAGCCGAACACGCCGTGACTTGCCCGCTTAATTAACGCTTCAGTGATCTCCGGCAGAACTTCAAAATCCATGTCGGCGATCCACAGCGGCAAAATATTTTCTTTATCAATTTTATAATCAATATTCTCAATAAATAAATTCGGGTCAGCGTCCCATTTAGTGCTGTCCGTCCCGCGCCGGTTAACTATCTTGTCGAAATCATAAGCCAATTAAATAATTCCCCTCTCAAAAATTTTAAAATTTTAATTTATAAAAACGGGCTGAGAATTTTTATTTAATTCCCGCCCGTTTAAATTATAAATTATATTTAAGCTTATTTAAAATTTTATTTAAGAATTAAAAATTTTTTAAGCGCCGCCATAAATTTAATTTAATTAATTTTATTAATTTAAAGCTTTATTAACTCAAGCCAGTTTTGCAATAGCAATTTTATTAACAGCCCGCGCGTCTTCCTGCGCTGCTATAAATTTAATTTAATTAATTTAAAGCTCTGTTAAACTCGAGCCAGTTCTGCAATATAACAGCCGCAGCGACTTTGTCAACATGCTCGCGGCGTTTCTTGCGCGACACGTCCGCCGCTATCATCGCCCTTTGAGCAATCACAGTCGTAAAACGCTCGTCCCAAGTTTCAAATTTTAAATTTGGATAATCGCGCTTTAAATCATTAACTAAAGCCTCAATGCGTTTCGCTTCAGGCCCTGCGCTGCCGTCCGTCCTAATCGGCATCCCTACCAAAATTAAAGTCGGCGAGTACTCCGCGACGCACGCCTCAAAATTTTTCTTAAATTCAGAGTGCGGCCACACGTCAAGCCCTTGCGCTATCATCCGCATCGGATCTGAGATAGCCGCGCCCGTTCTCACCGTTCCAATGTCAAGAGCCAGAACGCGGCCTAAATTTTCATGTTCGCTCATTTTAAATTTTTAATTTTAAAATTATTTTAAGCTTAATTTAATTAATTCCTCGATCTTGATAATCGCCTCGTCGAGTTTGTCGCCGTCGCGGCCTCCGCCTTGAGCCGTGCTTGGCCGTCCGCCGCCTTTGCCGCCTAACAAGCCCGACGCCTCTTTAACTAAAGCTCCGGCATTAACGCCCATCTTCACAGCTCGATCATCGGCCATTACGATTAACTTACAGCTCTTGTCCTCGCTCAAGCTCGCTAAAACTACCGCCGTAGCCTCCGGCCTCGCCTTTGCCTTGTCGCCTATCTCGCGCAGCATGTCAGGCTTGACGTCCGGGAATCTTCCAATTTGCAATAATAATTTATTCCCGCTTGAACTCTCAAGCTCGCGGCGTTCCAAAAATCTTTCGGAATTTTCCGTAAACTCTTTAAGCTTTGCCGCCTGCACTTCGCTCTTAACGCGCTTTAATTCGTCGATTAAATTTTGCGCCTTGTCTTTCAAATTATCCTCGTCAGCCGAGAACAACGACAGCATAGTATTCTTTAAGCCTGAAAGTTTTTGCAGAATTTCTAAAACATTAAGCCCCGTCGTCGCTAAAATTCTTCTCGCTCCTGAACCAATGCTCTCTTCTTTCAAAATCTTAAAGCTTCCAATATCTCCTGTCGCGTTGACATGCAAGCCGCCGCATAACTCCATTGAGAACTCCGGCACGTTTACAACGCGCACAACGTCGCCGTATTTCTCATCAAATAAAGCCTTCGCGCCCAACGCCTGCGCCTCTTCTTTGCTATGCTCAGAAATTTCAAGCTTGACATTATTTAAAATTTCTTTATTAACGATCAATTCAACTTTCGCAATCTCTTCGTCAGTCATCGGCGAGTGATGCGTGAAGTCAAATCTCAAAAACATATCTGTAACGAGCGAGCCGGCCTGTCTGACATGACGGCCTAACACCTGGCCTAATGCCTCGTGCAGCAAATGCGTTGCCGTATGATTGCGGCGTATAGCTCTGCGCCTTTCGTCGTCAACCTCGCATTTAACTTCATCATTTACTTTTAAATTTAAATTAAGCTCTTCGCATTTAACGCTGTGCGAAATAATTCCGCCGTGCGGGACTGTGTTTAAAACTTTTAAAGCCTTATTATTAACGAAAATAATTCCCATGTCGCCGACCTCGCCGCCGCGCTCCGCATAAAAAGGCGTCTCATCCAAAATTAATTCAAATTCGCTTAAATTATTAATCTCGTCAACGCGTCCGTCCTGAGCCGTTAATATAGCTAAAATTTTTGCATTGCCGGACTTTTGCGTGTAGCCTGTAAAGCGCGTTGATCCAAATTCATTTTCAAGCTCATTATAAACGTCTCCGGCCAAGACGCTATGCTTCTGCTTGCTCGACGCTCTCGCACGCTCGCGCTGCTTATTCATAGCCTCTTTAAAGCCGGCCTCATCAAGCGTCAAATTCTTTTCTTCCGCCATCTCCTGTGTTAATTCCGGCGGGAATCCAAACGTGTCATACAGCGTGAAAATTACTTCGCCGGGGATCTCCGTCTTATTCTGCGCTTTTAAACTCGCGGCCTCCTGCTCAAATAATTCCGTCCCCTGCTGCAACGTTTTATTAAATCTTTCTTCTTCTATATTAATAATCTGCTCTATTACAGCTCTCTGAGTTATAAGCTCTTTATAAACATCGCCCATAATCTCAATCAAAATCGGCATGTACTCGCATAAAAAATTATTTTCAAAGCCTAATAATTTTCCAAATCTGACAGCGCGGCGCAATAATCTTCTCAGCACATAGCCGGGGCCGTCGTTGCTCGGCAGCACTCCGTCAGCTAACATAAACGCAACGGCTCTCACATGATCTGCGATAACGCGCACGGCCATGTCATTACGTCCGCCCTTGCCGTATTCAATGCAGGCCTTCTTGCAAGTATAATTAATTAACGGCGTAAATAAATCCGTCTCATAATCAGTTTCAACGCCCTGCACTACCATTGCCAGACGCTCAAGCCCCATGCCAGTATCAATATTCTTATGCGGCAGCTCCGGCATACTTCCGTCCTTCTGCCGGTCAAACTGTGTGAAAACTAAATTCCAAATCTCTAAATATCTGTCGCAGTCGCAGCCAACGCCGCAAGTATCTTTTCCGCAGCCGAACTTCTCGCCCCGGTCATAATAAATTTCAGAGCAAGGCCCGCACGGCCCGGTGTCGCCCATGAACCAATAATTTTCGTCCTGATCGCATCTGTAAATTCTATCAGGGCTTAAAAATTTGCTCCACTCGTTAAAGGCTTCATCATCATCTTTATAAATCGTCGCGTAAAGTCTTTCAGGCTCGAGCCCGACTCTCTCAGTCAAAAATTCCCACGCCCAAGATATAGCCTCTTTCTTAAAATAACTTCCCCAAGTAAAATTTCCCAGCATCTCAAAGAACGTGTGATGTCTCGCCGTCCGTCCGACGTTCTCTATATCATTAGTCCTGACGCATTTCTGACTTGTGACCACTCTTTCGGCTTCCGGCTCTTTAATTCCTAAATAATAAGGCTTTAAAGGCACCATGCCCGCAATCGTGAACAACAAAGATGGATCGTCCGGTATCAGCGAGAAGCTTGGATAATGCTTGCTGCCCTTCTCTTCCCAGAACTTAATAAACAACTCGCGAAGTTCCCGCGCTGTCCTTTTTTTCATTCTATTACCTGCTTTCTGAATTTTTTATTTAAAATATTATAAATCATGATGCAGCCGGCGAACTATTTTCATATAATTCTTCCGGCGAAATATCAAGCTCATCGCTCCAGCATACGCTGCTCCCGTTAGTCTTTGCACTCATAAAAAACGGCAAAGATTTTAACGGCGCAAAAATTTCATAATTCAAAAGACGCGACGCGTTATATATTCTCCGCTCGTGATTTGAGAACGTCAGCAATAATTTATAGTCCGGCAAGGCCTGAACTTCTTTTACAGAAATAACAGGCTTGTCGGCGTAATATATATAATCTTTTAAATTTTCATCATATACTTTGCGCATTTTATCATCTTATCTTAACGGCTCAATTCTATAAAGCGGCTGTTTGTCCTCTGCAAGCTGCCAGTTCGCCTCAAGCTCCTGACTATGCAAAACAGCCCAAGCCGATATAAGCTTTAGCTGCTTTCCAGGCATTGAACCTTCAAGCAGCTCTCCGTCAAAATCGAATACAGCCTCGTAATCTTGATATTTAGCGTGAAAATGCGGCGGCCTATGCTCGTCAAAATACATGTAAATAATAATTCCAAAGAACATTGAAATCGACGGCATTATATCACCTGCTCCCTAAATTTTAATTTAAATTATTATAAATCATTATAAATATCACTCATAGTGCGTCCACATTCTTTTAACCCGCACAATTCCATCATAAACGTTATTGCTTATATCTTTTACAGCGTCAATATTTTCATAAACGCTATAAACTAATCTATACTGAATATTAATTCGCCTCGAAAAATTTCCGCACAAGTCTCCAATCAACTTTTCATAAGGCGGAGGATTTTGAAACGGATTATTAACTAAAATATTTAATAATTCTTTTGCCTTATGCTCAAGCCCCGCAGCTTTTAGACGCTTCTTGTCATTCTCTGCCTGCGAGCTGAACTCTACAAGATACATCTACCATTCCTCGTTGGGATCATATCTTGTGCACTCAGATGACTTCTCAAGCCCAGCGTTGATAATGCTCTCGGTCATGCCCTTAATCGAACTAATATACAGCGTCTCCTGTATAGAACGCCAGTCATCTTCTGATACTAATACCGCGCTCCTGCCGTTGGAATTTGCAATCATAACCGGTGCGCCGCTAGCATTCACATCATCTATCAGCTTATCAAAATTTTTCTGAGCAGTCATAACGTCAATACCAGTCATCATTAATCAACCTCTTTAGCCAACAAATTTATTTCGCCAGCTTGTCAATAAACGGCTTGATTAAATCCATAGGCAGCGGGAAGAAAGTCGTCGTGTTGCGCTCGCCTGAAATTTCGCGTATCGTCTGCAAATATCTTAACTGCAAAGTCACCGGCGAGGCCTCCATTTTAGCCGCAGCTTCCGACAATTTTTCAGCGGCCTGAAGCTCGCCTTCTGCCGAAATAATTTTTGCCCGGCGTTCACGCTCAGCTTCAGCTTGTCTCGCCATTGCGCGTTTCATTCCGTCCGGAAGCTCAAGCTCTTTCACTTCAACCGCGCTGACTTTAATTCCCCAAGGATCAGTCCGCTCGTCTATAATCTTTTGCAGTTCCTGATTAATTTTTTCACGCGACGCAAGCACTTCATCAAGCTCAACAGAGCCTACTACCGAACGCAAAGTCGTCTGCGCAAGCTGGCTCGTCGCGACAACATAATTTTCAACTTCGATTACAGATTTAACCGGCTCAAGCACTCTGAAATATACTACCGCATTAACTTTTATTGCCACATTATCGCGCGTTATAACTTCCTGAACCGGCACATCAAGCGTCAAAATTCTCAAGTCAACAGTCACGGCTTTATCTATAAACGGAATAACAAACACAAGACCCGGACCTTTCGACCCTATTACATGGCCGAGCCTGAACACGACAAGCCGCCTGTACTCCGGCACAACTCTAATCATCCAAGAAATTGCAAATATTAAAACAAACGCAAGAATTATAATAGTCCATAAGTCCGCGAACAAATCGCCCGAGTAAAATATCATGAGCTCAACTCCTTAATTTAAAAAATTTAAAATTCATAGCCTGGCTGCGAGTTATTAACTTCATCGTAAAATCTCGTGATCTCACGGTGAAACACTAACGGGATATTCTGCTGCGTCGGGCCGTTTCTATTTTTAGAAATCGAAATATTTGCAGAACTGTTCATGCTTGGATCAGTGTCTTCGTAATAATCAGCCCTGAATAAAAACATAACTACATCAGCGTCCTGCTCTATTGCTCCGGAGTCTCTTAAATCAGACAAAACGGGCTTCTTGTCTTCCCGCTTCTCAGTCGTTCTTGATAACTGCGACAGCGCGATAACAGGACACTCAAGCTCACGCGCAACGCCCTTCAGCATTCTTGAAATTTCCGCCACTTCATACTGCCGATTTTCAGAGCCGGAACTTTTGCCGCCGAGCCTCATTAACTGCAAATAATCTACTATTATTAAGCCCAAAGACGGGTAACGCGATTTAAAGCGCCGACACTTTGCCCTGAAGTCCATTGAAGTAAGCATCGAACTGTCATCAATAAATATTAAACGCTTGCTTAACTTGTCAGCCGCGTTAGTTAATATTCCCCAGTCCCTGCTGCCTACAGAACCGTTATTAATGCTTGTCAAGTCAACGTTAGCTTCAGCCGCAAGCATTCTCTGCACTAACTGCTCGCCGCTCATCTCGAGACTAAATATTAAAACCGGAATATTATCTCTATTATCTCCGCCGCCGAACTGCGCTATGTTCATCGCAAACGCAGTTTTTCCCATCGACGGCCGCGCCGCAATTATATTTAAGCTCCCGGGCTGGAAGCCTATTAAATATCTGTCAAGCGAGTCAAAGCCGCTTTTAAATAAGTTAGCAATAGGCTCAATGCCAGCTTCATAATTACCAATAGCCGCCTCAAGTTTCTTAAACGCCGGAGCTAATATGTCGCTTAATTTTCTAAAGTCCGAGCTCTTTTTATTCTGCGAGATTTCAAATATTAATCTCTCGGCCTCGTCGAGCATAGTTGCGCTTTCATACTCGTTAGAATATGCTAAATTGACAATCTTGCTCCCAGCCTCGATTAAATGACGCCTAATAGACTTCTCTTTAACTATCTCGGCATGATAAAGCGCGTTGGCAGTCGTCGGCACTTCGTCTATAAGCCCCGCCAAAAACGGCTGCACTGTCAGCATGTCAAAAGTTTTATTATTAATTAAACTTTCTTGTACAGTTATAATATCAACTGGCTTCGACAAGCCGTACATGATAAACATCGCTTCAAACGCCGCTCTGTGTTTAGCGTCATAAAAATCATCAGGGCGCAGCATCTCGATTACTGAGCCCAATACTTCCCTGTCAAGCAAACAAGAGCCAAGCACCGCACGCTCGGCCTCTAAGCTCTGCGGCGGCACTCGATCATATATATCCATATTTTTAATTAATTTTTAATGCTGACGGCAAGCGTCATGTTTGCGCTCACGCCCGGGTAAAGCTTTAAAGTTATATTATAATTTCCGGCCTGTCTGATAGAATCGTCAAGCTTTATATCGCGCTTGTCAAGCTTTAAATCATGCTGCTGCTCTAAAAGCTCTGCAACTTGAGCCGCCGTGATAGATCCAAATAATCTTCCGCCCTCGCCGGCCTTCGCCTCGATCTTTACGGCCTTGCCGTTAAGTTTTTTAGCAAGCTCTTCGGCTTCAGCTTTTAACTTCGCGTCTTCGGCCTTTTTACGCGCCTGCTGCTCTTTCCAAGCGGCGATCTTGCCCGGCGTTGCCTCGTCGGCTAAATTCTGCGGGAATAAATAATTTCTTGCGTAGCCGTCGCTGACATCCAACAGCGAGCCGGCCGCTCCGAGTTTCTTTACATCTGCTTTTAAAATAACTTTCATGTCTAAAACCCCACTTTAATTAAAAAATTTAATTATTTTTTGCCTAAAAAATTTAAAATTAAAATTCAACGCAAACAATTCTGTCCGCATCAGCGCGAATTATTAATCTTAAATTTATAAAATTTTAAATTTTAATTATCTTGCTTGTTTAATCTTGCTCTAAAATTAAACGCCATATCGCTAACGCCCAATAAAATTAATCCCATCCACATCAACGGGAATAATAAAAATATAATTAAAACAATTCGCGCTATTTTACTGAAATTTTTAAAATTCATCCACCAGACCGCGAACGCAAGGCCTTGAACAAAAAATAACGCGTTTAAAATTAATCTCAAATTAGTTATAAATATCGCGCCCTCGAACCAGTTGTCGCCGTCAATAAAAAATCCGGCAATAAAAGTCAAAATTAAAACCGGCATTATCGACTTGGCTTGAGATATAAAAGTCCATTCCTGAAATTTCGGCAGGTCCGGCAGTTTTTTATTGAAATTTAATTTATTTAAAATTTTTAAGCACAAGACATAATTAACAACGCCCTCGAAGCTCGAATAAATTATTAATATGCTCGGCAAAATATAAGGCATCACAGCTATCGACTGCAATAAAGCAGCTTTGACTTGCTGAACTTCAGCTCCGCCGCCCGGGCCGGCCAAATTATTTACAATCAACTCAAGCTGCGCCGCATCAGGAATTAAAATATTACGGCCTGTTAAAAATTTAAAGATTATTAATAATAATAATTTTGAGATTATCGCCGCCGACGCGCAGATTAACAACGCAACGCCGCCCGAAATTTTATTATTATTAAATTTAAAATTATATTTTAAATATAGAGTATAAATAGTTATGGCGAGAGGCACGCATCCCAGCGCAGCATAAAGCGACATTAAAGGCGAGAAAGTTACAAACAAAAATAATTCAAGCAATAAAATGCCGACGCTTAAGAAATTTGCGCCGTCAATGCAGCCTAATAAAGCCAGCGGAGTCGCCGCCGCGATCATGCAGACAAAGCCAAAGAACGGGAAGAAAGTCCCGCACAAAATCAGGAGGGCAGTCAATGCGGTGAAAGAT
>JAFSNU010000030.1 GCA_017447325.1 Synergistaceae bacterium
ATACTGCCCTCGACGCTCATCGAGTTAGTCAATAAATTTACAGCGCAGTTATCAACGCCGTCAAGTTTCTTTACCGCCTTTTCAACCCTCGCACTGCACGCCGCGCAGCTCATGCCGGTGATTATATAGCTCGTCATAAATTATTTTCGCCTCACTTTAAATTTATAGTAGCTCTATTTGACAAACAACACCCCCCTGTCACTGCGTGACATACTCGAGAGTACATGCCCGTACTCTCTCAACCTTACAGGGGGGACGAGAACGTTGTCGTCACACTTGCCTCCCCTGTAAGGGGAGGTGGCCTGAAAGGCCGGAGGGGTGAAGCACTTTAAAATTTAATTCTTAAACTCAACTATAGTCACGCCGAATCCGCCCTCGCCTTCGCCGCCTAATCTATAGCTCTTCACGTACTTCTTTAATAATCTTTCGCACAGCGCGTGAACTTCCCGCCGCAAAATTCCCTCGCCGCGTCCGTGTATCACAGTCACGCTCGAATAATGCGCCCTGTAAGCCCTGTCTAAATACGTCTCGACTAACGGCATCGCCTCGCCGACTAACATTCCCCGCACCATTATCGACAGCGGCACGCTCTCAATCTTCATTAACGCGTCAGAATTTGCAACGGGCGTTACTGCCTTGGCCTTTTTCTCAGTCGGCAATAAATTTTTAACCGGCACTTCAACGTGAACTCCGCCGGCCGCAAGCACAGCTTTGTTCTTGTCCATGCTCTCGATTAGTCCGACAATCCCGCTTCCGGCAACCTGAACAGTCAATCCGACTTCCGGCTTAAACTCCGCAGGCTTGTTCTCAATCTCACGATTAACACGCTTGTCAAAATGCTTGTCCATCACGTTGCGAATTTTCTTTATCTCGTGACTGTGTCCGCTGATTTGCTCCCGCGCAGCGTTCTTTACAGCTTTATCAATTTTATCAAGCCTGTTCATCATTCCCCGCGAAGTCTCTTCCGCACGTCGCAATAAAATTTCCGCCTTCTTGTCCGCCGCGTTTATTATTTTATCCCGCTGATTATCTATCTCAGCTACGCGATCTTTATAGACCTGCTTCAATCTCTCAGCCTCGGCCAGATTATTTTTGAACTTCAATTCGGCCTTGTCCAGCGCCGCCCGTCTCTCGTTTAATTCAGCCATAATATCTTCAGCCGAAATATCGTTTTGATCCAAAGAATTTTGCGCGAGCTTCAGCACAGCCTCGGGCATTCCGTAACGTTTGGCAATCATCAGCGCGTTGCTCCGGCCCGGCACTCCCATTAACAATTTATAAACAGGCTTTAAGTTCACAGCGTCAAATTCCATGCTTGCGGTCTCGACGCCTTGAGTTGTCAAAGCATATTGCTTGATCGCGTTATGATGCGTTGTTGAAAGAGTTATGCTGCCGCGCTGACGTAAAGTCTCGAGTATCGCCACGCCCAAGGCCGCGCCCTCCTGCGGGTCCGTCCCTGCGCCTAACTCGTCTAATAAAATTAAAGAATTTTTATTAGCATTCTTTAATATATAAATAATTTTCTTTAAGTTCGAGCTGAACGTCGAAAGATTTTGCTCGATGATCTGCTCGTCGCCAATATCTTCATATATATTATCAAAACTTCCGATCCGTGTTCCGTCACGCGCAGGCACAGG
>JAFSNU010000264.1 GCA_017447325.1 Synergistaceae bacterium
AAAACACTTTTTAATTGCTCTTGCCTCCCCTGTAAGGTTGAGAGAGTACGGGCATGTACTCTCGAGGGATGAAAGACCTGAATGGTCTTGAATTCGCGCCCTGCAAGGGGCCTCGAAGAGGTCGGAGGGGTGAAGCACCCCCCTGTCACTGTGTGACATCCCCCCTTACAGGGGGGACGAGAGATATTATTAATTTTAAAGTGCTTTTACTATAAATTAAATAATCGCCCTCGAGTTACAAAAGCTCAAGGGCGGTTTTATTATTTAAAATTTAATATTAATTCTAATTCTCAGACGGATGAACTGTCGGAATTTTAGAAAGACGCGAGAAAGTCGAAACGGGCAGCTGAGGCGTGCTGATAGTCTGAATGTTTTTACTCGCCTCTCTGTTCTCCTGAACTATAACGTCCCATAACTCTTTGCGCCAAATCTGCGTTGCCTGAGGCGCGGTTATGCCGAGACGCACGACGTCGCCCCTAACGTCTATTACCATTACTTCAATGTCAGTTCCAATTTGAATTGACTCGTTTACTCTTCGGCTCAGCACTAACATATTAATTCTGAGCCTCCTTAACTGCATTATCTTCGGCACTCTTCTTCATCTTGTTGCGCACGTCCTCGGGGAAGACTATATGCCTGATGGGATATTCTTCGTTGAGCGCGATGACTTGAACGGCCTTGTGCGTCTTTAAGTTAATTAATATCGGCGCGCGAAGATTTGCCGTCATGTTCCAAGGCGCGTTCTCAGGTATCGACACGACTATTAATAAAGCCAAGTCTGCCGGGTTGCATGATTTATTATCGCTTATTAAAGCGATCTCGTCGTCGGGAATACGCGCGTTGTAGTCGCTTTGAATTGCGTCGGGCGAAGTCACAGGCAGGGCAAGCTCGCCGTCGTCAACGCTCTGAAGCCATTTGATTGCGTTGTCATCGCTGCCGACTAATATCCATTTAGTTTTATCTTCGAATGCCGGAATCCCGCGCGGGAATATAAGCACGTCATTGTCGTTATAATTTACTCCGCCGAAGCGTTCTGTCTTGATCTGCATTTTTATATATTAAACTCTCCAGTTATATAAAATTAAATTTAAAATTATTATACACAATTTTAAATTTTTTAAAATTTAAATAATAAGCTAAATAACGCATTGATTAAAAATTTTTTTATTTTTATAATTTTAAAAATTTTGTAATAGGGAGTGATTTGCATGAAGTTTAAGCGCAGCGTTATGTTTATTTTATTATTTGCTTTTATTTTTGCTTTAGCTCCGGCTGAGTTTGCATTCGGAGACGCGGAGGAGAACGCCGCAAAGTATAAAGCGCTTAAAGAAGAGAAGAGCAGTTATGAGGCAGAAAACAAATCGCTTAAAAATGATTTAGCTCAGGCTGAAGCCAGATTAAAAGAAGCTGAGGCAAAATTAAATCAAACTCAAAGAGAGCTTGAGCAAGCAAGAAAAGATTTGACGCAGTTACAGCTCACGGGCAAGACGAGCAAAAAGCAGATAGCCGGCCAAATACATAAAATAAATAAACTCGAGGCCGATAATGTAAATCTCGAGAAAGCGGTGCGCAAAGAGAGGGCGACAGTCAGCGAGCAGGACGAAAAAATTAAAAGGCTTGAGCAAAAAATTTCAGAACTCGAGGCAAAAATTAAAGAGCTGGAAGCTCAGCAAGACGTTGAATCGGACGAAAAGATAGTATGGCATCCTAAAGCAACGTGTCAGATAATTAAATGGGACTTTAAGCCCGGCGACAAAGCTGTCAAGCTTACAATACTTTACAAGAAGAGCGGCAAAACTCAGCAGGTCTCAGCCGCAAAGCACGGCAGCAACCCCGAGCGCGAGGACGTATATTTCTTAATATCAAAGCTGCCTCAGGGGCTGCAGCTCACGCTGCCCGACGGCTGGACAGTCAACGTTGACTCACGAAAGGACTATGTCAAAATGATTTTGAATCCTGATAATATAGAGCATTCGCAGCTCACCGACGCAAACGATCATAAAGAAGGCGGCGGAAAGACCTTCACGTCCGGCGAGGCGATTATCTTAAATAAACAGGGCGGCATGACGATACGTCCTCCGGTTTTATAATTTAAATAATTTTAAAATTTAAAATTTTAAAAGGGGGCTTCGTGTCCCCTTTAATTTTTAAATGCTTCTTCGTATATAGCAAGATCTTTGCTTTGCTGTTCGATAAATTTTTTCTGTTCTGAAATGTTTTGCGTGAGTCTCGCGATCTCTTGCTCTAATTTTGCATTATCTTGCGAGAGAATTTTAATTTGTGATTCGTAACTTGCAATCTTTGAGTTTAAAATATCAACTTGCGATTTATAATTTGAGGGCTCTTGGCTCTGCAGCGAATTACTTTCATCTTGAGAAGCAACATGTCCCGGCGGATCTTGCCTGATGTTCTTAGAGATTATAGAATAAAATGCTCCTCCTTTGAGGTTTAAATCAAGTCCTATGCTTTCAATTTTGACTCCGGCCTCGTCAGCAAAAAAAATGCGCAAAACAATCCCAAAAGTAAGTATAATAATCCAGTAATCTTTTAGAAATTTAAAAGCGGCCTGCAGCATAAAATATAATTCTCCCTCAAATTTTAAAATTTATTTAATTATTATAAATTATCTTGTCATAAAAATAAAACGTGATATAATTTGCTAAAAGTTAAAAGTCAAATTTAGTCAGTAGATTATAAAGGGGTGTTTAATTAGAATGGATATTAATAAATTGACGCGCAAAAGTCAGGAGGCTTTAGCTCAAGCGCAGACTTTAGCGGCAAATTATAATCATCAGCAGGTTGACGCGGAGCATTTGTTAATAGCTTTATTAGATGACAAGTCGGGCTTGATTGATAATTTATTAAATAAAATGGGCGTTGAGCCTGAAAATTTAGCGCATGAAGTTGTGACTGAAATTATCGACAAGCTGCCGCGAGTGACGGGCTCGGGAGTCGAGAGCGGGAAAATTTATTTGACGCAAAGATTAAATAAAATTTTAATTCATGCTGAAGAGCTCGCGAATAATTTAAAAGACGAATATATTTCTGTCGAGCATTTGTTTTTAGCTATGCTTGATGATAATAATGCGTTGGGCAAAATATTTAAGAAATTTAATATTGATAATGCTAAATTTTTAAAGGCATTAACGGAAGTTCGAGGCTCGCAGCGAGTGCAGAGCGCAGACCCTGAAGCTACGTATCAAGCTCTTGAAAAGTACGGCCGCGATTTAGTTAATGCAGCTAAAACTGGCAAGCTTGATCCTGTTATAGGCCGTGACGAAGAAGTCAGGCGCGTGATAAGAATATTAAGCCGCAAGACTAAAAATAATCCGGTCTTGATCGGCGACCCGGGCGTCGGCAAGACGGCAATAGTTGAAGGACTGGCGCAGCGCATCGTTCGCGGAGATGTGCCGGAAGGCTTGAAAGATAGAACGGTGTTTGCGCTTGATATGGGCTCGTTGGTCGCAGGAGCGAAGTTCCGGGGCGAGTTCGAGGAGCGTTTAAAGGCAGTTTTAAATGAAGTCAAGCAGAGCGACGGGCGAATAATTTTATTCATTGACGAGCTGCATACGATAGTCGGAGCTGGAGCTGCCGAGGGCGCGGTCGACGCTGGCAACATGTTAAAGCCGATGCTGGCCCGTGGCGAGCTGCACTGCATAGGCGCAACGACTGTTGACGAGTATCGAAAATATATCGAGAAAGATGCTGCGCTTGCGAGACGTTTTCAGCCGGTGAATGTCGAACAGCCAGACGTTGAGGACACTATATCTATATTAAGAGGCATACGCGAGAAATTACAGGTTCATCACGGCGTGAAAATTCGTGATAATGCGTTAGTCGCTGCGGCTGTCTTGTCAAATCGCTATATTACTAATAGATTTTTGCCGGATAAAGCAATAGATTTGGTTGACGAAGCCTGCGCGATGATTAGGACAGAGATTGACTCGCTGCCGAGTGAGCTTGACAATGCGTCGCGCAAAGTAATGCAGCTTGAGATAGAGGAGACTGCGTTAAAGCGCGAGAGCGACGCCGCAAGTCAAGAGCGTTTAAAAATATTGCAGAAGGAATTACAGGAGGCGCGGTCTGAAGCCGACGCGTTAAGAGCTCAGTATGAGAACGAGAAAGGCGCAATATCTGGGATTAGAGAGCTGAGAAGTCAAATTGATTTAGTTAAAGCTGAGATAGAGAAGGCCGAGCGTAATTATGATTTAAATAAAGTCGCTGAATTAAGATACGGCAAATTAAATAAGCTTGAAGCTGAGTTGAAAGAGCAAGAGGCCAAGACTAGTAATAATAATAATTCTAAATTGCTCCGCGAGGAAGTCACTGAAGACGAAATAGCCGACATAGTCAGCCGTTGGACGGGAATTCCTGTGACGAGATTACTCGAGGGCGAGCGCGAAAAGTTATTGAAGCTTGATGAAGTTCTGCATAAGCGCGTAGTTGGACAGGACGAGGCGGTACAGCTTGTGGCCGACGCGGTGTTAAGAGCCAGAAGCGGAATTAGAGATCCTAAAAGGCCTATAGGCTCGTTTATATTCTTAGGCCCTACCGGAGTCGGAAAGACGGAGCTCGCAAAGACTTTGGCCGAGGCGTTATTTGATTCAGAAGATAATATAGTTAGAATTGACATGTCTGAATACATGGAGAAGCATTCTGTTTCAAGATTAGTCGGAGCGCCGCCCGGGTACGTCGGCTATGACGAGGGCGGACAATTAACAGAAGCTGTCAGGCGCAGGCCGTACTGCGTGATTTTATTTGACGAGATAGAGAAAGCGCACCCGGACGTGTTTAATATTTTATTGCAGATTTTGGACGACGGGCGAGTTACCGACAGTCACGGCAGGGTCGTTGACTTTAAGAACACTGTAATAATTATGACGAGCAATATAGGCAGTGATTATTTGTTAAACGGCATTGACGAGAGCGGAGCTATAAGCGATAAGACGCGCGGCGAAGTGATGAGCGTTTTGCGTTCGAGCTTCAGGCCGGAATTTTTGAATAGAGTTGACGATATAGTTTTCTTTAAGCCGTTAAGCAAGGCTGAAGTCGCCGAGATAGTTAAATTACTATTAGCGCACTTGAGCGAAAGATTAAGCGACCGGCATATAACTTTAAACTTTAGTGATAAAGCAGTCGAGTTTATCGCCGACGCCGGTTATGATCCGGTCTATGGAGCAAGGCCGCTTAAAAGATATATAAGCCACAACGTCGAGACTAAACTTGCAAGAGCTTTAATAGCAGGAGGAGTTAAAGATAATTCGAGCGTTGAAGTTGACGTTAAAGATAACGCGTTAGAGTTTAAGATTTAAAATTAAAAATTTTTAGATTAAAGCAAAGGCCTGGGCGATGAAATTTTTGCCCGGGCTTTTTATTTTATTAAAGTTTGATATAATAAATTAAAACTTAAGTTTAGTAAAAGGAGGCGCATATCATGTCGAATGAGTTTGTTAGAAAAGATGTTTTTGATGCAACTATCGGACGCATTGAGGCTTTGCTTGACAGAAGTTTAGCCAAACAAGAGGCTTTAGCAAGCAAAATGCGCGAAGATACTAATAGTGCTATAAGCAAAATGCAGCAAGCTATGATTGAGATGCGCGGTGAAACAAATAATGCTATAAGCAAGATGCAGAAAGATATTAGCGATATGCGCGGAGATATTAAAGCAGAGGTCAGCGGTTTAAAAGGCGATGTCAAAGCAATGAACGCACGTTTAGATACGCTGCAAAATAAATTCAGCTGGAATTTAGCGTGGCTCGGAGTTATTATCGGGCTTGTGCTTGCGGTCGTACAGCATTTATGGAAGTAATAGATTTATTCGAGCGTTAAATTAAAAATTTTTAGATTAAAGCAAAGGCCTGGGCGATGAAATTTTGCCCGGGCTTTTTATTTTATTAAAGTTTGCTATAATAAATTAAAGTCTAAACGAGAGGAGTTGCTTATAATGGCCGACGAGTTTGTTAGACGAGATATATTTGATTTATATATGGGGCGCATGGAGGCTATAATGGAGAAAAATTTAGCCAAGCATGACGCCATAGCTGCCGATATGAAAGCTGATGTAGCAGAATTAAAAGGCGACGTCAAAGCCATGAACGCGCGTTTGGATACGCTGCAAAATAAATTCAGCTGGAATTTAGCATGGCTCGGAGTTATTATCGGACTTGTGCTTGCGGTCGTGCAGCATTTATGGAAGTAATAAATTTATTTATAAATTATACAAGCCTTGCGGCGTTGAGCACTGAGGCTGGAAAATTAACGTGACGCTTATTCAAGGGCGCAGGGGCTGCGTTTTTGAATAAGGGTATTTTTTAATTTGCTTTAAGCTTAAATTAAAATTTAAAATTTCACCCATTCAATAAATAATATTCCCAAATTCTCAAATTAAAGCTTCTCGCTCTTGAATCTGCATAAATTAAAATTATTTTTTAATTTTAAAATTTAAACAGGAGGCAGAGAATGGCATTTTATAGTTACACGCCGAGCGGCGTATGCTCAAAGCAAATTGTATTTGAGCTTAAGGACGGGAAGTTAAGCAATATTAAATTTACCGGCGGCTGCCCTGGAAATCTCGCGGCGATCTCAAAATTATTAGACGGAGCAGACGCTTTAGAGACAGTTAAAAAACTTCAGGGCAACGACTGCGGCGGGCGCGGGACGTCATGCGCTGACCAGCTCGCTATGGCCGTTGCTTTAGCACTTGAAGAGCAGAAGAAGTAATATGCAGTTCAGCTGGCAAGCTTCACAGAACTTATAATTTCAGCTCTGCGAGGCTTGGCCAGTTCTTAAATTAATTAAATAATTTTAAAATTTAATTTCAAGTTCCTGAGCTATTAGAGTGCGGGAGCTTTTTGCCGATAAAAATTTTCAAGCTCATTAATTTTTATAGTTAACAAACTTTAAAAACAATAGAAAATATCTCATCTAAATTTTTACAGAAGCTAATAAATTTAAGATTTGAAGTTTTCTGTTTTCGAATATATACTAAACGGCCGCAAGAATCTACCGGCATGTTTAAAAGTCATAGATTTATATTTTTTGTGTATGCTTTATTGAGCATTAACCAGAATTTAATTACTGGCGCGCCTGGGGCGGTTCGAACGCCCGGCCTGCGGCTCCGGAGGCCGCCGCTCTATCCACTGAGCTACAGGCGCATTGCCATTAAATTATATCATAATTTTAAATTAATTTTAAAATAACAACGTAAAGAATACTACAAGCAATAACGCCGGCAGCATGTTGCCTAATTTTAATTTTGTGACGCGCAGCATGTTCAAGCCAATTCCTAAAATCATCAAGCCGCCCACGCCCGAGATATTTGCGTACATGTCAGGCGTGATATAACTTTCAATTAACGAGGCCAGCAAAGTTATCGAGCCTTGATATATAAACATGGGGACTATCGAGAATAATACGCCGATGCCGAAAGAGCTTGCGAACATTATCGAGGCTATCCCATCCATGACACCCTTTGTCATTAATACAGTCGCGTTGTGCCTTAATCCGTCCTCCAACGCGCCTATAATTGTCATTGAGCCGACGCAGAACAATAACGTCGCCGAGACAAAGCCCTCGGTGAACTTTGCGCTCGATATATTAAGCTTTACTTTTATAGTATCGCTCAAATTATTTAATTTCTCCTCGAGCATAAATAAATCGCCTATTATATTTCCAGTCACTAACGCTAATAAAACTGCAATAGCGTGTTTGGTCTGCAGGCTCATGTTAATTCCCACATACAGCGTGAACATTCCCAAGCAATTAAATATTCCGGTGTGCAGTCTCTCGGGAATAAATTTCCCGGCTGTTAAGCCTATCGCACCGCCGATTAATACAGCGAGCGAATTAAAAATAGTTCCGCCGGCAGGCAGCGAGTTTATAAATTCCATTTAATTTTCCTCCGCGATTTTATTATACTCATCCACTAAAGATTTAAAGTTTACTTCTTTATCATAAAACTTTATAGCTTTAGGCCTTGCATTATGCGAAAATTTTTGTGCGAGTTCATCGTTATTAAATAAATTCATTATGTAATAGGCGAGCATGTACGGAGCATCAGCTGGATAAACATAGCCGTTCTCATTATGAATTAATTCGTTATTCCAGTTGCTCCTAATTCCTCCGACATCAGAACTCACAACCGGCACGCCTAATATTATGGCCTCTCCTATCGAATTTGATTGACTTTCTATCGACGACGGCGAGACGAACACATGCGACTTCAAATATCTTTCGCACATCTCCGCCTCGTTTAAAAATCCCGTAAAAATTACATGATCTTCTAATTTATAATCTTTAATTAATTTAACTATATATTTTGTGT
>JAFSNU010000265.1 GCA_017447325.1 Synergistaceae bacterium
ATTTAACGCCAGGGCGGGAAATTTTATTGCCTAAGTCGCAGGTTGACGTGTTGTCTTTATGGCAAAATCAGGGCGCGTGGCAGCAGGGCAATGCTTTACTGCAAAAGACTTCAGCG
The DNA here is from genome assembly GCA_017447325.1 of Synergistaceae bacterium. Lineage (GTDB taxonomy): Bacteria > Synergistota > Synergistia > Synergistales > Aminobacteriaceae > JAFUXM01. The sequence continues at coordinate 117 of JAFSNU010000265.1, forward strand.
GCGGCTGCTGAACGTGCGCGTGGAGTGTCGGGCTATAAGCCGAAAGCTCCGGCAAATAATAATCAAGTTAATAATAATTTGCCGCAAGTTAATAATAATAATAAAAATAATTATAATAAATCAGCGGCGGAGCTTGATATATTAGCGCAGATAAGCCAGAAGCAAGAGCCGATAAAGCCAAAAGTTAAAGAGAATGCGCAGGCTAATTTAAATCGAAATTCACAGGCTGAAGCTGAGATATTATCGCAGGTTAGCAAACGGCCTGAGATTATAAAGCCGAAAGTTAAAGAGACTGCGCAAGCTAATTTAAATCGAAATTCACAGGCTGAAGCTGATATATTAGCGCAGATTAGCAAACGGCCTGAGCCGATAAAGCCAAAAGTTAAAGAAGTAGCTAAAGCAAATAATAATAATGAGCCAGTGATTTTATTATCGCCGAACGGAGACCCTGCGAACGGGCCGATGCGTTTAGTTATAGGCGACGACGGGCAAATATCGGTTGTGAATATTCCTAAAAGCTCCGCGCCGCGCGTGCCTAAGATGCCGGATTTAGATCATCCGTTCGGGGCGCATTTAATTAAAAATCCTGTTGAGCCGATACCGCCGTATGATCCGTCAAGACTTTATCCAAAGTTCCAGCGTAATGTTAATCAAGCTATGATGTGGCCGGTTGACGGAAAAGTTTCGTCGCCGTTCGGGCCTCGGGGCAAGAGACGTCACACGGGAATTGATATTCCCATGCCGCCCGGGACGCCGATAATGGCCGCACGTGACGGAGTAGTCGCTAAGACTGGCAACAACAGCACAATGGGCTTCAGGGGCTACGGCAATTTTGTTTTAGTCGATCACGGAAACGGAATTAAAACGCTTTACGCGCATTGTTTGAATGTGAACGTACGAGCCGGACAACACTTGCGTCAAGGGCAGGTCGTCGCAACCGTCGGACGCACGGGGCGGGCTTCGACTGATCACTTGCATTTTGAAGTCAGAATTAACGACAAGCCTGTAAATCCCATGCCTTATTTGGAAAATGTCAGAGTTGCGAGCAAGAGATAAATTAAAAAATTTTAGGAGAGTTATAAAAAATTGGAAGATAATTTGAATGCGATAAATAAAGTCAGGAAATTTCTTGATGATAATAATGCTGCTGATATTGAAATAAAAGTTATTGAAAAAAGTATTTTCACGGTTGAAGACGCTGCTCGGGCAATCGGCGTTGACAGCGAATATATTTTGAAAAGTTTAATATTTGTATTTGGTAAAACGCCGTGCCTAGTCTTGATGTGCGGGGCAAATCACGTTGACACGAAGCTTGCGGCGCATGCGCTCGGCTTTACGCGAGGCCGTATGATGCCGCCGGACGACGTGTTCGCAAATTATGGATTTAAAATCGGCGGAGTGCCGCCCGTTGGCTATGATGAAAAACTTCCGGCTGTGCTTGACGAGGATTTATTTAAATATAAAGTTGTCTGGTCAGCTGCCGGAACGGATCACGCGTTCTTTCCCGTTGATCCTGAGAGATTGTTAAAATTAACCGGCGGGGTTGAGGCTAAGATTAAGAAAGATTAAAATTTTAAATTATTAAATTTAATTG
>JAFSNU010000266.1 GCA_017447325.1 Synergistaceae bacterium
GTTTTGGGCGATTTAAATAATGTCAGGCATATTCAGAGCGTGCCGGTCGGAGCGGTCTCGCTGTCGGAAAAATTTTTTAAAGCTGAGATTATAGACAAAAAAACTTTTAGAGAGGCTGAAAGTTATGTTGAAGATTTATTAAATAATAATCTTGAAAATTTTAAAAATTTAAATTCGCCGTATGTAATCGGACTTGGCGGAGGAGTTGTCGCGATGGCTTCGGTTAAAAACGCCTGCGAGACTTTTATCCCGACTGTGCTTCACGGAGTTGTGTTAAGCCAGAAAGATTTAGCAAGACAGATTAAATTATATTCAAGCTTGACTTTAAGCGAGCGTCAAAATATTGTCGGGCTTCCGCCGTCGAGAGCTGATGTGATTTTAGGCAGTGCTTGCATAGTGCTTTGCGCTTTAAAATTTTTGGGCGCGGATTTTTGCAAAGTCAGCATTAACGGATTAAGGCACGGAGTTTTGACGGAGTTATTGACGGCAAATTAACGCGAGTGTATTAGCTGAGATGCTGTTATAAAAATTTTAGATTATATATGTTATAAAGGAAGAAGATTTTGCAAATGGGAATATATTTAAATAATGCGGCGACGAGCTGGCCGAAGCCGGCTGAAGTTGCGGAGGCCATGTCAAAATTTTTATTGCAGGGCGGAGCGAATTTAGCGAGAGGCGCAAACTCTGAACGGGATTTGGAGACGTTGAATTTTGTATTAGACTGCCGGTTTAAATTAGCTGAATTTTTTAATGGCTATGAAGATCAAGACCCAAGATATATAACTTTTTGCGCAAATATAACTGAAGCTTTGAATATAGTTTTGCGCGGATATTCAGATTATATTGCTCAACGCCGCAAGGCTGTGCCCGGCATGAAAGTTTTGACGAGTTCAATGGAACATAACGCGGTGATGCGGCCGTTAAGATTTTTGGAGCAGCATGGCGTGATCTTAAAGGTTTTGCCGTGTGAGCCGGACGGATTTTTAAAGCCTGAAGTTTTAGAGCGCGAATTAAAATTTAATAAATATGATTTAATGGTTATGTCCCACGCAAGCAATGTATCAGGGACTGTGCAGGATATAGAGCGCATAGCTGAGATCTGCAAATTAAATAAATTAAATTTAGTCTTGGACACGGCACAGACTGCCGGAGTGTTAAAGCTTGATGTTAAAAAATTAAATCTTGCGGCGTTGTGCTTCACTGGCCATAAGGGCTTAATGGGACCGCAGGGAACTGGCGGCGTTGTCTGGCGGCCGGACTTCGCGGCGCAAGTCACGCCGATTATTTCAGGCGGAACGGGCAGCTTCTCGCATTTGGAATATCAGCCGGAAGATTTGCCGGACAAATTTGAATCGGGCACGCCGAACTTGCCGGGCATTGCGGGCTTGAACGCGGCTTTAACTTGGCTTAATAAAGTTGGAATTGATAATATTAAAAATCGTGAGCATGAACTCGGCGAATATTTTTTGAATAAAATTAAGAATTTTAAAAATTTAAAGTTAAGCGGCAAGCAGGACATGACTGGACGGCTTGCGGTGTTCTCGATAAATTTTGATAATTATGATAATGGCGTGTTAGCTGACGAGCTGTCGCGTTTAGGCTTCGAGACGCGACCGGGGCTGCACTGTTCGCCGTCGGCTCATAAGACTTTAAATACTTTCCCGGCCGGAAGTCTGCGCGTGTCACTTGGATATTTTAATAATTTTAATGAAATAGATAAATTTATTGAGGCATTGAATAAGATTTTAGGGGCTGATAATTAAAATGTATGAGTTAAAAAAATTATTCAAGGACAGCGCGTATAACAGCGCGGTCTTTAGCTATGAAATTATAAGGGCTGTCGAAGATTTAATTTATGTTAAAAATATTAAGGGCGTTGAAGTGCCTTATATAAAATGTCAGATTAGGGATAAAGAAATAAAATTAACGCCTGAGGAGGCCGTCCGGCAGCTTTATATCTATAAATTAATTCATGAATACGGCTATGATAAGAGCTGCATTGAGCTTGAACGCGCAATACACTTCGGACGTGAAGTTAAACGCGCGGATATAGTCATACTTGACCGAGAGCATAAGACTGAATATATTATAGTTGAGCTGAAGAAGCCGAAATTATCGGACGGCAAAGAGCAGCTTAAATCGTACTGCAACGCTACCGGCGCGATAATTGGCGTGTGGACGAACGGCCAGAGCATATCGCATTATCACCGCAGAGACCCGAATTATTTTATAGATATTCCTGATATTCCAAAGGCTAATCAAGATTTATTTGTGATTTTAAATAAGCAGTGGTATATACAGGACTTAATTGATAACGATAAATTAATTAAAGAGCGTAAGTCGCTGAAAAGTTTAATACTTGAAATGGAAGACGAAGTATTAGCCGGAGCCGGAGTTGACGTCTTTGAAGAAGTGTTTAAATTAATTTATACTAAATTATATGACGAGATGCAGAGCGGCCGGGACAAGACGCGCGCGCTTGAGTTCAGGAACTACAGCGATGAGAAAGACAACGAAGAGTCAGACTTGAAATTAAAAAATAATTTGCAAAATTTATTTGACAAGGCAAAGAAGACTTGGCCGGGTGTCTTTGATGATAAGGCGGCAATAAATTTAACGCCGTCGCATTTAGCTGTCTGCGTGTCGTCGCTGCAGAACGTGAAATTATTTAATTCAAATCTTGATGTTATTGACGATGCGTTTGAATATTTAATGAGCAAGTCACAGAAGGGCGAGAAAGGGCAGTACTTCACGCCTCGCTATGTTATAGACATGTGCGTTAAGATGCTTAATCCTAAGGCTGACGAGAAGATGATCGACACGGCGGCCGGATCATGCGGCTTTCCGGTTCATACTATATTTCACGTCTGGCAAAAAATTTTGGAAGATAACGGCATTAAGCAAAGTCATTTGTTCACAGCTGAGAAGAAGCCGGCTGAATGCGAAGACTACGTTAATAATAACGTCTTCGCGATAGACTTTGACGAAAAGGCTGTTCGAGTTGCGAGGACTTTAAATTTAATTGCCGGAGACGGGCGGACTAACGTTCTGCATTTAAATACGCTTGATTATGAAAGATGGCGCGGGATCGTCAAGAACGACGAGAAGTGGCAGGATATATATAACGAAGGCTGGATTAAGTTCCGTAAAATGCGTGTTAATGCTGGTGACGACAGCGCGTTTAATTTTGATATTGTCATGGCCAATCCGCCGTTCGCAGGAGATATTAAAGAGAGCAAAATTATAGCTAAATATGAGCTTGGAAAAAATGCTAAAGGCAAATATCAGAGCAAAGTCGGCCGCGATATTTTATTTATCGAGCGGAATTTAAATTTCTTAAAGCCCGGCGGGCGCATGGCGATAATTTTGCCGCAGGGAAGATTTAATAATTCAAGCGATAAATATATACGTGAATTTATAGCCGAACGGTGCAGAATTTTAGCTGTCGTTGGACTGCACGGCAATGTCTTCAAGCCGCACACGGGCACTAAGACTTCTGTCTTATTTGTCCAGAAGTGGGACGAGGAATTATGTCCCAGAAAAGATAATTATCCTATTTTTCTTGCGACGATGCAGAAGCCGAGCAAAGATAATTCAGGCGATAAAATTTTTGTGCGCGGCGAAGACGGCGAGTTTAAGCTTGATAAGCACGGCCATTTAATAGTTGATCATGATTTATTTAATCATGAGAATTTAACTCAGGACGGAATAGCCGAAGCGTTTATTGAATTTGCGAAGCGGGAGAATTTAAGTTTTTTTAATTTAAGCCCGTCTTTCAACGCCGAGAGATATGCGGCGTTAATGGACGGGCTGGAGTGCAGTGAAGTGTTGCTGAGCGAGATTGATTTAGGCGATAGGATAGACGCGGAATATTTTACTAAAGAGTATTTAAATATTCAGCATAATTTAAGTTTAGTCAAGACCTTGAAAATTGGAGAATTAGCATCGACAGTAGCGAGTGCTTTTTATCCTGCTGCTACTCAGTTATATGCGGCTGGTGATACTCCATTTATTAGATGCGTAGACTGCATTAATTATCCCATAATTTCTAACGAACAAGATACAAGTTTTGAAAAAATTCCGCGCTCATTTGCCAGAGATAATCACGGCGTATCTATGCTTGAAAAAAATGAAATAGTTATCACGAAGGTCGGTACGCCATGCTATACAAGTATCGTTGACGATTATAATGAGGTCGCGCTTTCGAGGACGGTATTAGGATTAAGAAATATACAGAATATTAGTCCTCATTACTTGATGACATTTTTACGCTCCAAATATGGCTTTACTCAATTATATCGTCAACGCGAATTAACAATACAATATCAGCTCACATTGCCGAGGGTAAAAGCTGTTGAAATTTTTATTCCGTCTAAAAATTTTCAATCTGCAATAGAGGGAATAATTAAATAATATCTAGTATCATTAAAGAACTCTCGCAGTCTCTACTCACAAGCTCAGGCCGCGCTGACAAAAACTTTAAACTTTAAGCCGGTAAAAAATACAAGCAATATCGAGATTAAAGATTTCTCGCAGTCATTTGCATTGACCGGACGGCTTGACGCTGAATATTATATGCCGAAGTATGACGAATATTTGA
>JAFSNU010000267.1 GCA_017447325.1 Synergistaceae bacterium
CAGGTCTTTATAACCGGACACTCAGAGTATGACCCTGAGACTTTAGCCAACGAATACTGGCGCGACAAGAACGCGGGATTAAAGATTCAAATTCCTGTTAATTATTATCCGAATGACGACGACACGCAGCCGCCTTTATGCATATGGCGTTCATGCGCTCACATGTTATTTTCAAACTGGCTGAATTATTTTGTCTATCAGTCCACGCCGTATGACTTGGGGAAGTTAAATAATTAAAATCACTTTAAAATTATAGTCGCCCCTTCTCTCGTCCACCCTGTAAGGTTGAGAAAGTACGGGCATGTAGTCTCGAGGGTGGCAGCCTGAAAGGCTGACGGAGGGGTGAAGCAGCGAAAATAATAGATAAAATAAAAGCGGCACGCCTTAAATTAATAAAGCTGCCGCAGATTATTTTTAAATTATGGTCGGGGCGAGAGGATTCGAACCTCCGACCTCACGGACCCGAACCGTGCGCGCTAGCCAGACTGCGCTACGCCCCGAACTAACCGCGCAATATAATATCACGGAATTTAATTTGCGTCAAATTTAAATTTTAAATTATTTAAAATAAATTTTTGTACATAACGCGGCTTGAATAAGATATAATAAACTTTATATTTATCCTGTTAAAGGTTGTTAAAGTTTATTTAATTTAAAATTTAAGTTTAGCGAGGTTTTAACATGAGAGACTACATGAATATTCTTAAAGCCGTAGAGGACTCCGGCGTTCGGGCGTGGCTTGTGGGCGACACAGTGCGCATGATCGAGATGGGAATTCAGCCTCATATTATAACTATGGCACTTGACACCGACGATCTCTTTAAAGCGGCTCACGCGATCGGAACAGGTACAGTTGACGCGCGGGGTCCGTTCCCTGCTCTTAGAGGCGAGATGAACGGAATGCCTTTCAGGGGCTTTTCGCTTCAGGGCGGCTCTATCGAAAGTGATTTAGCTCGCCGCGACTTCAGCATTGAAGCAATAGCTATGCGCAGCGACGGAGGCATTGTCGACCCGTTCGGCGGAATTTTCGATATTCGCAATAAAGTTTTGAGACTGACCGGCGATGACATAGAATTAATTCATAAAGACCCGTTAAGAATAATAAGAATGCTGCGTCTCGCCGCCGAGCTCGAAATGGATATATTCTGGAAGACTGACACGGATATACGCAAATTTTTAGAGACGAACGCCAACGAGATGAAAGATATGCCGCTTGAACGCTGGGGACGCGAGATTATAAACGGAATGAAACGCAGGCCGTGGCGGTTTATCAGGTTCTGCGACAGCTATAATTTATTGCCTTTATTCTTGAAAGATTTGGATGATTTAAAGAAAGTGCCGGACGGCAGCAATAAAGTCAATGAGTACGGCAGGCCTTACACTTTATTTGATCATGTCTTGGACACGTTGCATGTTATCGAGTCGCGTTTGGACACTCATAAAATCATGCAGCGCGACGCGTTTATTTTAGCTGGACTTTTCAGCAGGATTAACACGAAGACTTTGGAAGAAATTCATGATCCTGACGTGCGCAAAGTGACTGACCGGCTTATTATTGACTATTTAACAAAATGGAACATACCGTCGGAGACTATCAACGAAGTAATCTCGATAATCGGCAGCTACGGCGAGTTCTATAAGCCCATAAGCGAGGAGCAGTTCTGCAAATATATTATCGAGTATGATGCAATTGCAGTTGAAGTCGCGCGGGAGTTCGCCGCGTGCATCGCTATAGCCGAGAACAGACCGGAAGAGACGCTTGAGATTTTAAGAGACAACAGGTGGAACTTAGCGCAGGTCTTAAGACGCTTTGACAACGTTGAAAAACAGATGGAGGGCGCGGAAAGATATTTGACAGGCCGCGAGATAATGAATTTGTTAAGCATCGGCCCGAGCAAGCGCGTCGGTGAATTATTAGAAGCTCTTGACTTCGCAGTCGGAACGGGCAAGGTCGGCAGCAGGGCAGCAGCTGAGAAATGGCTGTTAAAAAACGCGTAAAAATTTTAATTTAAATAATTAAAATTAAAATGCGCAAAATTAATTTAAGCGCATTATGAGAACAACGAAGTTATTGATGAAACAAGAAGTAAAAGAAACGCCGCCCCACCAGTTCGGTGGGACTATAGCGGCAATATCTACAGCGCAGGGCGAGGCCGGCATCGCAATTATACGCATGTCCGGTCCGGCCTCTGTCTCTATCGCCGAGAAAATCTTAAAATCCCCAAGCTCTAAATCTAAATCTAAATCTAAATCTAATTCTAATTCTCAAGCTCAAGCTTTAAATAATTTTAAATTTAAATCGCCGCGCGTTATGTCGCTTGCGGTGTTATATTTAAATAATTCACCGGCTGACTATGTTTTAAGCGTGTATTTTAAATCGCCGTTTAGCTTTACAGGCGAGGACATGGTCGAGCTGCACACTCACGGCGGAAGTTTAATAGCTAAATTATGTTTGGAAGAATTATTAAAGCACGGAGCGAGGCTTGCAGAGCCCGGCGAGTTTACACGACGCGCATTTTTAAATAATAAAATTGATTTGTCGCAGGCTGAGAGCGTGTTAGGGATAATTAAGGCTCGGAGCGAAGAGGCGTTAAAGTCAGCAGCGCGTGTCATGTCCGGCGAGCTGTCAAATAAAATTCTTGAAATTAGAGATGAGATTTTAAACATTCAGGGCAGCATAGAGATCGGCCTTGACTTTCCCGAGGGCGAAGAGCCGTTAATTAATAATTTAGAATTATTAGAGCAAGTTAATAAGATAATTTTAAATTTAAGTAATTTAATCTCAGACTGCAAGACGGGATTTTTATTGCGGGAGGGCGCGGGTGTTGTCATAGCAGGACGGCCTAACGTCGGCAAATCGTCTTTATTAAATGCTTTATTAAATCGCAGGCGTGCAATCGTGACTGACATACCCGGCACAACGCGCGATAGTATAGAGGAAGCTATTATAATATACGGAGTTTATGTCAGGCTTATCGACACGG
>JAFSNU010000268.1 GCA_017447325.1 Synergistaceae bacterium
GAGCTGATACTTCAACGACGAACTTCCGCAATTAATAACTAAAATTTTCATGTTGAACTGCATACCTGCCTTTTTAAATTTTTATAAATAATAATTTATTATATTATAAAACATGCTTACAGCAAAAATTTTTTAGCTTAATTTAATTTATTTTATTATAAAATTAAAATTATTAAATTTAAATTTAAATCTGGAGGAATTTATAAAATGATCACGGCGCGTATAGAAGATTATCTTGAAGAATTATTTTTGCTCGAGTGCACCGGCAGCGAAATTACAGTAACGGGCTTGGCCGAGCGTCTTAAAATTACTAAAGGCACTGTGACCGCGACCGTGCAAAAATTAGTCGAGCTTGGCTTAGCAAAACATGAACGCTACGGCGCATTGCACTTAACGGACGAAGGCCGGCGCAAAGGCATGATAACTTTCAGACGTCACGAGGGCTTTAGAGCTTTCTTTCACGAGATGCTTGGGCTTGACCGCGAACACTCGTCCGAGATGGCCTGCAACATGGAGCATTATGTTGACAACATAACAGAAGAAAGATTATACGCGCTGTTAGAATATTTCAGACGTGCAAGAGCCGAACATGAGCCTTGGGTTGACGAGGCTTTTATCGCGATCGAGAAGCCGATATTACTGCCCATGCCTTTAACTTTATACGAGCCGGACACCAAAGGCGTTATACTGCGCTTAACTGCGACCGAGCCGCTGCGCAAAAAACTTATCGACTTAGGCTTCCAGACCGGAGCAAATATAAATTTCTTAGGCGTTAATCCTGAAAATAATATTTATAAAGTTCAGCTCAAGCGCAATATAATCGAGCTTGCTCAAAACGAGGCCGCGACTATCTGGCTCAATTCTAAATAGCCAGGGTCGCGGATCCTGGACCCGTTATTAATAAGCTTTACGTTTCATTAATAACTTCGTTGACCTCATAGTGCGCTTATTATAAATTTTAAAATTTTATTTAAGTCTCAACGCGAGGCCGGCCCATACTCTGTCAACTCGGTCGGCTTCGCGGACTAATGCTTGATATAATAATCCCGTCTCGTCGCGCCAGCGTCTTTCAAATTTATCTAAAGGCACAACGCCCGCGCCTATCTCATCGCATATAATTACTTTAAAATTTTTAATTAAATTAAATAAGCTTAACGCGTCCTGCCCGCGCTCTAATAAATTTCTAACGGCCAAGTGAATATTAAACGCCGCATTAAATTTAAAATCTTCTTCCGCTTTAATATGCGCAAAATTATTTTTACTTAATAAATTTTTCCCGCAAAGTTCTTCCTCTTTAATATAGGCAAAATTATTTAATAAATTTTCTAAATTATCAGGCTCGCCTAAATCTAAAAATTTTAAATCTTTATATAAGCTCTCAGCAAAAGCACGCTTGCCCATGTGCTGCCCGCCGATTATTAAATGCATGACGCTGTCACTCCAATTAAAACAGTCTCGCTCATCTCTGCGAACGCGCCTAATAAATCTCCGGCAATCCCGCCGAAAATTTTAAAGCAGGAATAACGCCATAATAAAAATATTATCAGCCATGCTAAAGGCAGCGCGTAATTTTTAAAATAAATATTTAACGCGGCGATAACGCAGGCAAGAATTATTAAATAAACAGTATGCTTAAACTCCCGCTGCTCAGCGAGTGAAGTCGTTATTCCCTGCTTCGCGTAAGGCATTGAGTTAAAATAAATTGCCATGCCTGTACGCGCTAATAAAGGCGTGCAGACTAACGCAAGCAAGAATTATTAAATAAACAGTATGCTTAAACTCTCGCTGCTCTCCGAGTGAAGTAGTGATGCCCTGCTTAGCGTAAGGCATTGAGTTAAAATAAATCGCCATACATAAACGCGCTAATAAAGGCGTGCAGATTAACGCAAGCATTAATTTAAAATTTAAAATTTTTAAATTCAGA
>JAFSNU010000269.1 GCA_017447325.1 Synergistaceae bacterium
CTGAGCCATACGGGCGACTCGAGATTTAGAGATGATTATTAGACTGGAGGAAGTTTAGAATGAACAAAATTGAATTAAAGCCGTGTCCGTTCTGCGGCGGCAAAGCTGAATCGGGAACTCTCAGAACTAGTGACGGGGTAAAATTCCTCGTGGAATGCTCTAATTGCGGTGTTGCAACTCTTTTATATTATGACACGGAAAAGGCGGCGGAAGCTTGGAACAGGAGAGTGAATTAACATGACGGCGGACGGAGCTGTTATTTGCGGCGTTGGAGTTGTAGGAGCGTGCGCTATCGGCGTAATGGGCTTTTTGACGTTTTACGCTATGGGAAGTATTAAGCGCGTGGAAGAGAGCTATTTAAAATGGCTTGAGAGAGATTTTACAGATACAGAAAGAGAGGAAATTTAATTATGAGTTTGAGCATTTTTGACGTGGACAAGATTAATTCTGAGATTATCGACAAGAACGAGGTCAAGCTTTTTAGTAAATACTGCGGCTATGGGGCAAGGGTTTGTCTTGCAGTTGAAGTCGGCGAGCACAGCAAAGAATTATGCGACAATGACGCGATGATTGATTTTAAGCTGAAAAATATATTTAAAGGTACGGACTGCGTAATTAACGAGGACAAAGACAATAACGAGCTTGAATTAATATTCAGGGGCTATGAGAGCTGCGGGGCGTTCCTTCATGCGTTAGAGTTTGCGGTTCAAGTGCTGAGAGAGGCGAGAGACCGCGTGATGTTCCAGAAGGAAGAAAGGGCGTTTTAATGACGAGTAAATTCACAAGAAATTGCGACATATGCGGCACTAAGCCGGAAATTAAGAAATTCACGCAGGACGATTTGACGCTGTATAACGCGGAATGCCCTAAATGTCACAGAGCGACGGCGTTTTGTTACTCGCCGGAGGATGCGCTGTCAGACTGGAACAACAGCATGAAAGACAGGAGACGTGAGAGAGTATGAGTAATAAATTTTTCGGCAAAAGTTATTTATATAACGGGAAGATTATCGGCGTAGTTCAAGGCCTGGGCGAACAGTATATTATCGCTTATTACGGCGACAACGGCGGACGTCACAGAGTACGGAATTATAAGGCGTTCGGAATTTACGACAAGCCGGAAGACGCGCAGAAAGCTTTAGACGCTTACTCTAAAGAATATTATCTAAAGGCGGTTGATTAGCATGGACGCTTTACAGCTTTATCAAATCAAGAAATATTACGGCGTGACGACACGGACGGCTCTTTTAATGCGTTCAGCATGGGCAATAGCTGAGATCAGTCAGACAAATAAAAAGCCCGCGATTGACGCGAGCAAGATGTTTGAAAATGACTGATGATAAGGAGATTATATCACAAAATGCGTGAAGTTGTAATGAGATTTAACAAGCCGGTTAAATGTTGGCTGTGCGGTAAACAAGTACCAGCGGGACGCGCGGGCGTTATCTTGTTTAAATTCGACGTCAAGAAAGTTAAATTAAAAGTCTTTCACGCGCATTTAGGCTGTGCTGAGCGTGCAGATTTAGTCAAGCATAGACACGCGGTCATATCTGACGAGTGGGTTTGTGAATTTTGGTTTAGGCGTGAAGAGTTAGCTGATAAAAACGGCGATCATGAATTTGCTGAAGTTTACGGCGATTATACCCACGAGCCGAAGGCTGAGTTAAGCGAGGAGCTGAAGGCGCGGTGGCACGAGCTGAGAATTAAGGCGTTAGGGTATGACTTTGAAGAGCGCAGAAAGGAGAGTTAAATGCTTAACGAAGAGACTTTAAAGACAAGGCGGACAGGGATCGGCGGCAGCGATGCCGCTCAAGTCCTTGGATTATCACGGTGGGGCGGCGCGTTCACAGTTTGGGACAATAAAGTCAACGGCGTTGATAAGCAACTCGACAGCGAGGCTATACACTGGGGTAATGTTTTAGAAGGTGTAGTCGCACAAGAGTTCACGAGACGGACAGGGCTTGAAGTCGTCCCGCAGGATAAGACTTTCAGGAGCGAGAAGTATCCGTTCATGATCGCGAATATCGACAGGCAAGTCGTCGGTAAAGCTCAGGGCTTGGAGTGCAAGACCGCAAGCGCGTTTAAAGCGTCAGAATGGAGCGGCGATGAACTGCCGGACGAGTATTATATCCAAGTTCAGCATTATTGCTCCGTTATGGACTGGGAAGGGTGCTGGATAGCTTGTTTAATCGGCGGGCAAAAGTTTATTCATAAATTCGTCCCGCGCAACGAGGCCTTTATTAAGGATATGAGAGAGAGCGAGGGCGATTTTTGGAATAATTACGTCTTGACTAAAACACCGCCGGAGATCAGCGAGGCCGACAAAGTTATCATTGCGCAAAAAAACGATAAGCTTTTGACGCCTGTTGAAGGTGATTTTGACGCGGCGATTAGGCTTGTAAAAATCAACGCTGAAATTAAACAGCTCGAGGCGCATAAAAAGCTGTTGGAGAATACTTTAAAACTCAGAATAGGCGAGAACGCCGGAATTGAGGGGATAGCTACATATAAGAAAATTAAAGACAGCGTTAAAACGGACTGGGAAGCCCTTTGCGAGGGTGAAGGAATAAGCGGCGATATTATCGCTAAATATTCACGCATTCAAGAGGGTTACCGGAGATTTTGTTTGAAATTTAAGGAGTGTGCAGACTAATGGCAACAGTTAACGGCTTAAGCAATAATCAAGTAATGACGGTAAACGAGAAGATTAATCGAGGCGTTGCACTCAATCAAGTCGAGTTCAAAAGCCTTATGCTGACATTTACAAAGCAGATCGCGGACGCGCTGCCGGTACATTTAAAGAAGAACGCTGAAAAATACGCGCGTCAAGCTATTATGTTATTTAATCAAAATCCGAAATTGCAGGCTTGCTCGCCGACGTCAATACTTGCGGCACTTATGACGGCGTCAGCTTTAGGGCTTGACTTAACGCCTCAGCTTGGACAGTGCTATATCATACCGTACGAGGCACGCAAGAAAGTCGGCTCTCAATGGGTGACAGTGAGTGAGGCTCAATTTCAGTTAGGCTATCGCGGCGTTATCAGCTTAGCTTACAGAAGTGACGCGATTAAACGCATTGACGCGCAGGTCGTACGCGAGAAAGACTACTTTAAATTCTCGCGAGGGTTAAATCCTGAGCTTGAGCATATCGAGAGCGAGGACGAGGACAGGGGCGAGATAACGCACGTTTACGCCGTGGCTAATTTCTCAAACGGCGGGTTCGCGTTCGACGTGTGGCCGATAGCTAAAGTTATGGCTCATGCTAAGAAGTTCAGCCGGAGCTTTACGATTAAGAACTACAGGACAGGCGAGGAGAGTATCAACGCAAAATCGCCGTGGGCAACGGACTTTGAGGCTATGGCAAAGAAGACTTTAATAATGGCCATTTGGAAGTACTTGCCGTTATCGACAGAATTATTATTAGCGCAGGCACAAGACGGGAGTGTTAAGAATGACGCGGCGGAGCTCGCTAAAATTCAGGATGAAAAGGACGTCGTTACCTTATCGACACTTCAGGTTCAAGAGATTACCACGGGCGGAGAGATTGCGGAGAGCGAGAGCATGGCTCAAATGGGCGAAGCAGAGCAGGATGCACAAACTCAAGGCAATAATACTTCAGAACAAGCAACTCAGGCGCGCGAGCCGGAGAGCGGAAAGGCGGAGGAGTAGAGATGAGCGAGACTAAATATATAACTATAGATGAACTTATTAGTCTTTACACAAATAGCGAGATTGAATTTTTAGGCGTAGTTAGAGATATAATCGCCCGAAAACAATGGGATAACAAAGAAAAATCCACCCGCATTTTAAACGCTTTATCAATGTTCGGCAGTGTTGAAGCAACATTTTACAGTTTAATTACTAAATGCGATAAAGACGACGGGAAGCGGCTTTTTTTAGATATACAAAAACAATGTCGAAAGCCTTTAATCAATATGATCCCTAATATTGAAGACATGCTGAAAGATAAAAATATATTTTTTGACCCTGAGAAGTTAGAACAGGAGGACAAGAACTAATGGCGAACGTACGGAAAGTTTACGACGCGGGTGTTAAGGTCAGCGAGTACCAGACACGGGACGGACGGACACGAGGACGCTGGGAGAATATCGGAGCGGTGTTCACAAACGAGAAGAACGAGCCGTTTATGACGCTCAAGAAGACTTTTAATCCGGCGGGCGTTCCGTCTAACGGAGACAGCGTTATTGTCAGCTTCTTCAAACCGAAAGATAATAACAACACGCAAGCTCCGGCTAATAACTCAAGTTATAACGGGCCGGCTCAAAACTGGAAGGCAAGCGATACTCCCGACTATTCTGCCGGAAGTGCGGGCGATATTCCGTTTTAAGGCTCAATGCTCGTTTTATAACGTATTCAGTC
>JAFSNU010000270.1 GCA_017447325.1 Synergistaceae bacterium
ATCGACTGCGAGCCGGGCGCATTTTTATATTTGGGCTTTAACAAAACTTACACGCGCGGCGAAGTCGAGAGCGCTATTAAAAATAATAATTTAATTAGCTTGCTTAATAAAATTGAAGTGAAGCCAGGCGACGCGTTTTATATTCCGGCGGGAACTGTCCATGCCATAGGCGGGAATATTTTGTTGGCTGAAACTCAGCAGAACTCTAATATAACTTACCGCGTTTACGATTATAATCGACTTGGCCAGGACGGCAAGCCACGCGAGCTTCATATTAATAAAGCTCTTGACGTGATGAATTTAAATTTTAAAGATAATTATGATATTCCCAGCGACGCGCCGTTTAATTCTAAAATTTTAAAATTAAAATCCGGCGAAAGTTTTAAGCTTGTTAATCGCAAAAATTTTATCTCGATAATATTATTATCGGGCGAGGCAAATTTAAATAATTTAAAGCTCACGCAGTATCAGGCAATTTTAATTAATAAGCTTGACAAAGATGAAAATTTAATTTTAAGCGCGGGCGATAAATCAGCTGAAATTTTAGTCTCGGATTTTTAATTAATAATTTATAATAATTAATATGAAAAAACTCGAAAGGACAATAAATTTTTGATGCGCAGACTTTGGCTCATGCCGCTATTCTTTATGCTCACAGTATGCGTTTATTTTTATCAGATCGGCGGCTTCGGCTTTATCGATCCGTACGAGACGCTTTATTATGCAAAAAATTTTGATTTAAATAATTTTATAAATTATATTGCATTTAATATATTTGGCTATAACGAGTTCGCCGGAAGAATTTTTCAGGTTATGCTCGGCTTGAGCTGCGCGTTATTAACTTTTATTGCCGCAAAAATTTTAACGACTAATAACCGCAAGGCCTCGCAGATTGCTTTATTTATAACTTTAACTTCGCCTTTATATTTTATAGCCTCGCGCGTGAACACGCCGGATATATTTTTCGCGTTCGCGTTCACGCTCTCGATGCTGGGCTATATTTATAAAATTCAAAATCTTGATCATAATAAATTTAAAGCTAATTTATTATTTTATTCCGGCATGGCTCTCGCGAGTTTGAGCGGCGGATTAATACGCGGCACGATCGCAGTTTTAAGCATAGTAAGCCTGCATATTTTAATTATCAACTGGCGGCACCGCAAAATTTATTTCAAAGAAGCCCTGCCGAACTTTCACGATTTATTTTCGCCATTAGGCCTTATAATTTACGCAGTTTTAATCTCGCCGTTATTTTTAAATAAATACGCGTTAAATCATAATTTATTTTTAAGCTTTAATAAAATTTATTTATTAGCCTTCTGTCCTTGGCTGATATTTATTTTAATTTATATTAAAAAATTATTTAAATTATTATTTAATAACGAAGAAAATTTTACGTTAAATCAGGACGACGCGCTTTTATTATGCTTATGGGCCGCTCTTGCTTTTATATTTAATTTCCCGAATATAACGCCCTGCATAATGCCTTTAGCAATTTTAGCGGCCGTATTAATACTCGAAAATATTTTCGAGAGCTTAGAGCATAGGCTCGTTAAGAAATTTACATTTTATATATTATGCTTATGCGTAGTCGCAAGTTTAATTTTTGCAGTTAAAGCATTAAATTATATTGCGCTTAATAAATCGCATAAAGAAATTTCGCAGATCGCTTTAAATTATTTAAGCTACGAGAATAATCCTGACATAAATTTTTTGTATTACGGCGACATGCGCGGCCTGAATTTTTATTTAAACCGCGAGATATTAAATATTAACAATGCTGACATCGGCGACTGGGACGTTAAAACAAGCAATAATAAAAATCTGCGCCGCCTATGGAACGGGTCTAAACGCATTTTATTAATTATTAAACGCGGTGACTTAGACGAGTTTATAAAAATTATCGGACGCGAGCCAGTGAAAGTCGGCGAGAGTGCCGGCGATATTTTATTAACTAACTATTAAAGCTATACATCCCTCCGTTACTGCGTGACATTGAGAGGGTACGGGCATGTAACCTCGAGCCTTACAGGGGCGGCAAGTTCTCAAAGCTTATTTACTATTAATTATTAAATTTATTATTCATGCCTTTCCAAACTGAATAAGTAAACGGGATTGCTAATAAGAATGACAAGAAGTCCGAGCAGGGCTGCGCGGTCTCAACGCCTGTTAAGCCTAAGAGCTTGGGCAGAATAATTATGCACGGGATAAAGCACAGGCCGGACTTTGCCGAGGCAATTATCGAAGCTCTAACGCCCTTGCCGATTGACTGCAGCATCATGTTCGAGATAGAGAACGTTGCGTTTAACGGCAGCGTCAGCATCTGCCAGCGTAAAGCTATAACGCCGATTGCAATAACAGCCGGATCGTCCCGGAAAAATTTTATGATATTAACTGCAAAGCCCGAGCAGATAATCGCGATGCAAGTTAAAAATATTGTGCCGTATTTCACGCAGAATTTATAGCCGGCCTTAACTCTGCCGTGAAGATTAGCGCCGTAATTATAACTGCATACGGGCTGATAGCCTTGGCCGAAGCCTATTACAGCCGCGTTTAAAAAGAACGTTGCGCGATTTACAACTGACATAGCGGCAATAGCAGCATCGCCGCCCAAAGCTCCGGCAGCATGGTTCATTAAAATTACGGCAAAGCTCATCAAGCCGTTGCGAAACAAAGACGGAGTGCCGCCGTTGATAATTTGAATTAAATAATGCGCGTTTAATTTTATATTTTTAAATTTAATTCTCAGGTTCGGGCCTTTATAGCTGCCGAATAATAAAATCGCGAAGCTCACGGTCTGACTTATCACAGTTGCGAGAGCCGCTCCGGCAACGCCTAAATTAAAAGTAAATATAAAAATCGGATCGAGGCCGATGTTTAAAATTGCTCCGCTGACTAATCCTATCATGGCATAGACTGCGCTGCCCTGAAATCTTAATTGATTATTAATCACAAGCTGCGAAGTCATGAAAGGCGCGCCGATTAAAATTATTTTCATGTAGCTCTTAGTGTCATGAATTATTGTCGGCGTCGCGCCTAAAATTTCAGCTAAATTATCTAAATTATAAAAGCCGCATAAAGTTATAATTAAGCCTAAGATAAACGCTAAAACAAATCCCGTGGCGGCCATCTCTTCAGCCTCTTGCGTTTCGCCCGCGCCGAGCTTTCTTGACATGTAATTGCCCGAGCCGTGTCCGCACAAAAAGCCTACAGCCTGAATTAAATTCATTAAAGACAAGACGATGCCGACCGCCGCCGTCGCCTGAGTTGAAATTCGTCCGACGAAGAACGTATCCGCCATATTATATAAATGCGTGACTAACATGCTGATAATAGTCGGGACAGCAAGCTGCGTTATGAGCTTAGGAATAGGCGTTAATGTCATATAGTCATAGCGTTTTTGTAACTCGGGATTATTATTTATATTCTGCATTTAATTTATAGACCTCGCTTTAAAGTTTTAAATTTAAATTTTTAAATAATTATAAATTAAATTTTATTATGATAAAATAAATAAATATTTTTGAGCAGCCCATGCGGCCGCCGAGATTTTAAAATTTAAAAATTTAAAAGCTTGGAGGAAAGTCCGGACTTCACAGGGCAGGACGCCGGATAACGTCCGGCCGGCGCGAGCCGAGGGAAAGCGCAGCAGAAAATATACAGCTTTAATTTTAATTTTTAATTTTAAAATTAATTTTAAAATTTTTAGCAATGGTGAAATGGCGAGGCAAGAGCTCACCGGGTAAGTCGCAAGACTGCCGCATTGCAAGCCCCGTCCGAAGCAAGGCCGAATAGAGAGGAATGCAGCTGCCCGTTGTTTAATCCTCAGGGTATGGCCGCTTGACGCTCTTCGCGAGAAGACGCGCAGATAAATGGCCGCATAACACAGAATCCGGCTTATGAGCTGCTCGAAATTTTTAATTTATATTAAAAGCTTGTGAGCTTGAGCGCATTAAAATTTTTAAAATTTTAAAATTAATAAAGCTTGCGAGCTTGAGTGATTAAAAATTTTTATAAATTTTTAAAATAATTTAAAAGCTGGAGAGAAATTGAGCGAAATAAATTTTTATGACTGGCAGCTTGACGCGTTTAATTATATCAAGGACAAGAGCGCGGTGCTGTCAGCTCCTACGGGATCGGGAAAGACTTTAGCGGCGTATTTATGGGCAGGAATTTTAGATTTAAACGGCAATATAAATAAAGAAATAAATTGCAGACGCATAATCTTCACAGCGCCTATTAAGGCATTAAGCAACGAGAGATATTTAGATTTAAGGCGGATGGGACTTGACGTCGGACTGGAGACCGGCGACTTCAAGCGTAATACAAACGCTGATATAATTTGCTGCACTCAGGAAATTTACACGATGAAGTACGCGCATGTTGAAAATCAAAAATTAATCGTTGACGAATTTCATTATATATTTGACGATTCTGACCGGGCGAGAATGTATATTGACGGAATAAAAGCCACGCACGAGACGACGCAGATATTAGTCATGTCGGCGACCTTGGGCGGAGTTCGCGAGGTCGGAAAATATTTAGAGAATTTATGCGGCCGCGAATTTGAAATTTATGAAAGTCACGAACGCGCGACAAAATTAATCTTCACGCCTGACAAGCCGGCAAAAATTTCAAATATTCATGACGCTTTAGTTTTTGTGTTCTCGCAGAAGGGCGCGGAGAGATTAGCTTTAAGCATCGCCCAGACCCGCGAGAAGCTTGATGAAAATTTAATTAACAGGCTTAATGAGCTTGCAGAGATTTTAGATATAAATAATTTTAGAAATTTAGAGGACACTTTGACGCGCGGCGTTGGAACTTATCACGGCGGAATGCTGCCGAAGGAAAAATTATTAGTCGAGTCGGCGTTCCGCGAGAGAATTTTAGACGTTGTCTGCGGGACTAACGCGCTGGCACTCGGCGTAAATCTTCCCGCTCAATATGTTATCTTTGCGCAGCTCGTGCAGTATCACGCGGGACGTCCCATAACTAAAAATGAATTTTTGCAGATGGCTGGACGTGCGGGACGCAAAGGCTTGTTTGACCCGGGCTATGTAACGTATCTTAAAAAATCTCCGTTTGAATTTTTCGGAGCTGACACGGGAAAAATTTTTAAGACTTTAGTCAAGAAAAAATCTGAAAAGGCGGTTATAACTTTAAGGCCGTCGTTCGGAAGGCTTTTACGCAAGCAAACTTTGCCGGAGTTCGAGGCTGAATATATAGCTGATTATAGCTTGCCGGAAGTTAAGGCTAAAGATATTTTACGCGGGATAAAATTTAATTTGCGAAAAATTGATCGAGTAGCAAGCGAAGTCGTGCAGCATAATTCACGCAAAAAATTTCATGATTTATTAGCCGATATTTGGTATGACGAAATGGAAGTTGAAGAAAATTTAGAGATGGCGTTATTATTCTTTGAAGAGAGTTCGCCCAGCGCGTTAATGGCGGCTCAAATGGTCATGCCTTACGAGCGGAATTTTTTGCAGGCATTATTGAAAGTTAAACGATTTGCCAATCAGCTGCCGAAGGGCTATTACTTCAGGCCGTCGTCGATGACTGAGTTAAATAATAAAATTGACGAGATCGATCCGACTATTTACGGCTTTGA
>JAFSNU010000271.1 GCA_017447325.1 Synergistaceae bacterium
ACGCTCGCCTATTACTTAGTCACGACTGCAATAGCAATTACAATCGGCCTTATACTCGCTAATTCTTTAAAATATCTCTTCCCGGTGCTTCAGACAACTGACTTAGCCTACGAAGCCTCGAAGTCCTCGAACTTCATGGACGCGTTAGTAAATATTTTCCCGTCGAACTTTATAACGCCTTTCGCAAACGCGAACATGCTTCAGATTATCGTCGCGAGTTTGTTTATAGGCTTCGCGCTGCTCATGGTCAGCTCGCATGACAATTCAAGCTTTAAAGCAGTTGAAAAGCTCAACGCCGTTTGCATGAAAGTCATGGAAATGATTATAAAGCTCTCGCCAATCGCAGTCTTCTGCTTGATATGCCCTGTTGTCGCAGAAAACGGCTCTGCTGTTTTAGGCTCGCTCGCAAAAGTTTTATTAATCGCGTATATCGCCTATATTTTGCATTCTGTTTTAATTTATTCGCTCTCAGTTAAAATTTTTGCCGGTCTCAGCCCGTTTAAATTTTTCAAAGGCATGTTCCCCGCAATCGCTTTCGCGTTCTCGTCGGCTTCGTCAGTCGGTACGCTGCCTATCAACATGGAATGCGCGGGAAAATTAGGAGCTGATAAAGATATTATAAGCTTTGTACTGCCCTTAGGCGCGACGATTAACATGGACGGCACTGCAATTTATCAAGGCGTCTGCGCGATCTTTATAGCGTCATGCTTCGGCATAGATTTAACTTTCCCGCAAATACTCACGTTAGTCTTAACGGCAACTCTCGCGTCAATCGGCACTGCCGGAGTCCCGGGCGCGAGCATGGTCATGCTTTCCATGGTCTTGCAGTCAGTTAATCTTCCGGTCGAAGGCATCGCACTTGTCGCAGGTGTCGATAGAATTTTCGACATGGGACGCACCGCCGTCAACATCACCGGCGACTCCGCCTGCGCCATAGTCGTCTCTGCTATCGAGCGCAAGAAAAATTAAAATATTAATTTAATTTAATATAAAGCCGGCCTGTTAAATTTAATTTTAACAAGCCGGTTTATTTTATAAATTTTAAATTTTAAATCTCGCCTGCAAAAAATTTCGGCAAAATTTTATCAAGCTCGTCAAAACTATATTCGCCGACCGTCTCGCCATTTCTAAATAATACTGCGCCCTTTACAGTTCCGGCAAGTCCAAGCTTCGCGTGCTTAGCTTCTTTCGGGCCGTTCACTTCGCAGCCCATCACCGCAACAGACGTTCCCTCCGGTAAATTTTGCGCTAAAGGCTCTACAAGCTTAACAAGTCTCATAACGTCAGCGCGTCTCCGTCCGCAGGTCGGACATGAAATTAAATTTATTCCATGCTGCCTTATCTCTAAAGCCTTTAAAATTTCATAGCCAACTTTCACCTCGCGCTCCGGCTCGTCCGTTAAAGACACTCGTATCGTGTCGCCGATGCCTTGAGATAATAACGCCGCAATTCCCGCCGTGCTTTTTACTATTCCGCCGTCGCCCGGACCGGCCTCAGTCAAGCCTATATGCATTACAAAATCCGGATAATAATTATTTATCATTATATTTGCTCTGACGCACTCCGGCACTGACGAAGATTTTGCCGACAAAATTAAATTTTCAAATTTATTATTTAATAATAATTCCGCCTGCTCTTTAACAGCTAAATATAAAGCCTGCGCCCTGTCGCCCTTGGCCTCCTCAAGCTGCGCATTAGACACAGAGCCGCCGTTCGCTCCGATTCTTATTACAACGCCTAAATCTTTAGCCATGCTTATAACATCGCTTAATCTATTTAAAGGCATGTTACCCGGGTTAATGCGTATCGCCTTGCATCCGGCCTGCATTGCTAATATTGCTAAAGCAGGGTCAAAGTGTATATCCGCCATTAAAGTAAGCTTAGTATTATTAACTAAAAATTTTAAATCTTCGTACAGCTCGGCTCTGGGCAAAGCAACCCGCGCTAACTCGCAGCCGCATTTTAATAAACTCTCGCACTGCTTTAAACAAGCCTCATGATCATTCAGCCGCGTTTTTAACATGCTCTCAACTCTCACGGGCTGATTAGCGCCTATAACTAAATTATTTATCTTAACGCTGCGCTTCATCTTAATAAATCTCCTAACTCTTTAATGCGTGATAAAAATATTATATACATCATTAAAAGTAATAAATATCATTAAAGAAATTAAAATCACAAATCCCGCCGCGTGAATCCAATTCTCGACTTTGTCAGGCAAGCGTCTTCTAAATATCATCTCGAGCAATACAAATAAAATTCTTCCGCCGTCCAACGCCGGAATCGGGAACAAGTTCATCAAGCCTAAATTTAAGCTAATTAAACTAATAAAAGTTATAAACGCCCAAAGTCCGCTCCGCATTGCATGGCCTGACATCGACGCAATTCCAACCGGCCCGGTCACTTCGACTTCCTGACGTCTTAACAGCCAGTCAAGTATTCCCCGCGCCATCATGACAGTCATGTTATAAATATATCTTGCAGAGCTTGCGAACGCGTTAATAAATCCATAACGCTTATGGCTCGGCGAGATGCCCAGCATAGGCCGCCCGTACTCTTGATTAAACTCTATTAAAATTTTAAATTCTAAAATTTTATCATCGCGTAAAACTTTTATATTAACCGGCTCGCCCTTCGCGCCCTCGTCGCGTAAAGCCTGAGACATCTCCGGCCAGCGCGTATATTCTTTATTATTAATTTCTTTAATCACGTCTCCGACTCTAATATCAGCTTTGGCAGCCGGAAAGTTCTGCATGACCTCGCCTATGCGCGTGCTCTCCATGTCTAAAACGCCCTGAAAACTTAAATATAAAGCCATTAACAACAAAGCCAGAATTATATTAAATAAAGAACCGTTTAATAATATCAAAAATCTTTTCCAAGCCGGCTGCTCATTAAAGCCTTGCCCGGGCAAGACGACTTCATCGTCAAAGTCCTCGCCCATTCCGGCAATTCTGCAAAAGCCGCCGATTGGCAGCAATCTAATCGACCAAGTCATTTTAGAACCGTCAGATTTTTTATTAACCCATTGCTTCAAGGCCGACCCCATCCCAAACGCATATTCATGAACTTGAACGCCTAAAATTCTCGCAGTGATATAATGACCGTACTCGTGAATTAAAACACATATAGCAATTACTATAACAAAAGCTATTAAGCTCACTAACATAAATTAAATTACTCCTTAAATAAAATATTTTAATTATTATACTAAAATATATTATTCCCGCCGCAACTTTTCTTTAAAGCTTCCGGCGAAAGTATGCGGGCTTGCTCTTCTGTTATTATATTATATTAACATTAAATGACAAAAATTAAAAGACGCGTGAGAATTTATTAAATCAAAATAAACTCTCACGCATTTAATTTAAATTTAAATCTTTACGGCGCAGGAAGTATAAAATCGCTGCGGCCGGCTGCCAATAACGGGATGTTAATCAGCATGTCGCGATTAAACTCGGGCCGGATTTCTACTTCAATTACTTTCGCAACGTCGCCGCCTAACGAGTCTAATATCTCAACTCTTAACATAAAAGCCGGGCCGACTGCCGTTGCCATGTCACGGTCGCGGGCTAATAACTCTATCTTATTGCCGTTATTAACGCTTATATTAACCTGCTCGAAAGCTTTAAAACTTTGCTCGCCGCGCGTTATCGACTTATTATCCAAAAATATCTGATGCTCGCGGCCTATATAAAACAGCCAGGTTCCCAGCGCAATTATCAATAATACTACTGCCGCTCTCTGCACAATTCTCATGATGATTACGCCGCCTCCTTCTGACCGCCGTCAGCATTGCCGCGAAGACTGCGCCGCGCGTTCTCTCTGTCACGGTTGCGCTTCCATGCGTGAAGTACTAAAGCGACCGCTATTATTCCGTAAGATACGAACACTCTAAAATATTCGCCGATCTGCGCTTGCCCTATTAAATTCTTGCCGGCCATAGGCGCAACGATAAACATCAAGTGAAATAATATAACTCCAGCAAAGACGTTCGCAATGCTCGCGCGGGAGACGCTCGCTCCGCCGATTAACAACGCCGCGATCGAGAACATTCCGGCCTGATCATGGCTGTTGTAAGTGTTAAGCGTTCCCATGTTCTGCAAGTAAATTATCTGGCCGTAGCATGCTAATACTGTCGAGATTACTATCGCTATAATGCGCGTCTTATTAACTGCAATGCCTGACGAATCTGCAACGGACTGGCTCTGGCCAATAGCTCTCATGTCTTGGCCAAGCTTCGTGCGCCTGAACCAGACTATAAAGAAACAGAACGCCGCAATTACTAATAAAGTTGCAAGCGGAACTTTAACGCTGCCGC
Organism: Synergistaceae bacterium; assembly: GCA_017447325.1. Classification (GTDB taxonomy): domain Bacteria; phylum Synergistota; class Synergistia; order Synergistales; family Aminobacteriaceae; genus JAFUXM01. The sequence goes on from JAFSNU010000271.1 coordinate 4,322, forward strand.
CGAAGAACGGTATTGAAACCGGAATTAAATTATCTAAGACGCCCCTAATGCCTAACAAGCTGACTGCGTTTCTTATGCCGTAGCCTCTTGAGAGCAAGAGCGTCGGACTGACAATCGGGATTACCCAGCCCATAAAATATAAGACTACAAGCTGATACACGCCGTTTATAAAAAATCCTAAAATATAAGACGTGACCATCTCCTGACCTTTTGCACGGTTCAAAACTCCGCCGCAGAAAATTCCAAGCAAGGCTGCAATAGGCGTGCCGACTATCATTGCAAGCACCATGCCCGGGATGCCGACTATCGCCCAGTCAGAGACTAATATTAAGCCGATCTGTCCGGCCATCGCGCCTAACACCATTCCGAAATTTAATCCCATTCCCGCCATTATGGGAATTAAAAGCGATAAGATTAAAAACGCGTTGCGGCCAATTCTCGTTAATAATTCCTGAACTAAATAGCTCGCCGAAAATCCTGATAACGGGATAGCTATAGCCGATATAATTATAAAGATA
>JAFSNU010000272.1 GCA_017447325.1 Synergistaceae bacterium
CCTGAAACGCGCTTGCCGGTCTTCTGCTTGTCATCGTCAACAAAGGCCGTGACTAAAAGATTATCAGCGTTGCGCATCAAGTCCCGCGCTAATAACGCTCCGGCCTCGCCCGCGCCGACGATTAAAGTTTTTAATTTAGCTTCAGGCGTATCATTATGCGGAATGTGAAGCACGCGCCACGACACGCGAAGCCCGCCGCTGAATAAAATTCCAGCAAAGAAAGTCACCGCCAGCGACGATCTGGGAAACAAAGAAAATCTAAAGACAAAATTTAATAATAGAAACGCCGCGAAGCCGAATAAATAAAGCTTCGAGAAAATTATATAATCGTCCGAGCTTGCCTGCGTCCATAAAATTCTGTACTGTCCGCGCAGTGCGAATAACACGAGCATTAAAGACGGGAAAATTAATCCGGCTCTCGTGCAGTCTAACACGTAAACTCTTGGAAAGGCCATGCTGAACCTGAACGCATAGCCGAGATAAATTGCAAGCGCGAGCAATAAAAAATCTAAAACGGCAATAATCACGCCGTGCTTCGCCGCGCTTGACCAAACTTTTATGAACGACGAGAGTAAACGCCGCATAATTTTAATTTAAGCTATATAAGCTATATATAAGTAGTAGAAGTTTGTTCTAGATGATAAGCTTTTTGCCGTTGCCGCCCTGTCCGCCGAGCCTGTCGAGTTCGTTTAACACAGCCGCCGGAGCTACGTCGATCCTCGGCTTGTTCTGCTCTTCCATGGCTTCTTTAACTCTGCGGTCGTAATCTTCAAGCGACTGGCGTATCGTGTCGATGTCGCCCTTAACCCAGAGCATCAAGCTGTCCGCCGCGCCTTTAATCGCAGTGTCGTCCGGCATCTCTTTAAGCAGACCCAGCTCATGTAAAATTAAATGCTCATCTTTCACAGCATTAAACGCGTCCTCGTCGCTGAATAAACCTTTTTTATAAAGCATCCTGAACATGATATTAAAACGGCTCTTTTGAGTTTCAGACTCGACCGTCATGTTGTCAATTCTCGCAAGCAGCATTGAAATTAATTCGTCAAGACCTATCTGCATAGGCATAATTTAAATAATTCCTCCAGTTATATTTATAAAATAAATTTATTTTTAAAATTAATTTTAGCTATTCTAACATAAATATTTAATTTAATTATTGATAAAATTAATTAATTATTTAAATCCTCCAGCAGTTCCACATGTCGTCAAGTCTAACTAACTCATAGCCTTTTGCTTTAAGGCCTTTAATAATTTCCGGCAGAGCTTGAACAGTGTTAGGCACGCCGGAGTGCATTAATATAATCGTCCCGGGCTTCACGCCGTGCAAAACTAAATTAATAATCTCGCTCGCCGGCCGGCCGGTATAGTCAGCCGTGTTTAAACTCCAAAGGCCAAGCTTTAAATTCATGCGGCGCATTGCGTTAAAAATTTTTATGTTAAAGCCTCCGCCCGGCGGACGTAAAAACATAGTCTTGCGCAAATTTAAATTCTGCATGACTTCGTCGCAGCGTTCGGCCTCGCGCATAATTTTTTCAACCCAGAGCTTAAATAATTTTGGATGCGTATAGCTGTGATTTGCGATCTCATGGCCTGAGTTATAAATTAATTTAGTTATATCTTCGTAACGCTCTGCAAACTTGCCGACAAGAAAAAACGTCGCGTGAACGTCACAGTCTTTCATCACGCTTAATAATTCTTGAATGCCGTGCTCCCGAGGGCCGTCGTCGAAAGTCAAGACAACTTGATTTAAAAACGGATCGCCGGATGCGATGCCGTACTTCGCACGCTCAGGATTTAAAATTCCAAATTCTAAATATAAAAATAAAGATAAAATAATTAAGATTAATTTAAATTTAAATTTCAAAAATTTTCTCAGCACGCGCGGCTCTCCTTTAAATTAAATTAAATAAAATTTTATTTAATTTTAAAATTAATTTGAGCGGGCTGCAAGCTTAAAAAAATTTTATAATTAATCAAACTTAAAATTTTAAAAAATTTTTGTGCAGGTTATTTTTAAAATTAATTTTATAAAATCTTGCGGCGAGATAATTTAAAATAAATTTTTGTAGTTGAAAATGTAGTTGAAAAACTTTGGAAATTTTGCTGAAAAAGTTTGAGAGTTTTAAAATTATTTTGAATATTATAGCGCAAAAAATCGCTGTGTTATAATGTTTTTAAATTTAAAATTTTGTGAAATTGCAAGTATGAAAGGGTGAATTAAACTGTTCAAGGGAACGACGATAGTGTGCGTGCGCAGGGGCGAGCGCGTTGCGATGGCCGGAGACGGTCAGGTCACGTTAGGCAGTCAAATTATAAAATCAACTGCGCGGAAGGTGCGGCCTTTATTGGGCGGAAAAATTTTAACGGGCTTCGCGGGAAGCACAGCCGACGCGATGACTTTACTCGAGAAATTTGAAAATTGTCTTGAACAGGAAAAGGGCGACTTGATGAAGGGCGCGGTGAAACTCGTCAAAGAGTGGCGTTTGGATAAAGCGTTAAGACGGCTCGAGGCAATGATGCTGGCCGCCGATAAAAATATCACGCTGTTATTAAGCGGCGCGGGCGATATATTAGAGCCTGAGGGAAACGTCGCGTCTATTGGTTCCGGCTCTGGCTATGCATTGGCAGCAGGAAGAGCATTGAGCGAGGCGACGGACTGGCCGCCGGAGAAAATTGCTAAACGAGCTATAGAGCTTGCGTCTGAAATTTGCATTTACACTGATGATAAAGTCACGCTGGAGGTCTTGGGCGAATAATGAACGAGAAGTTAAAAGCTGAGTTGACGCCGTCAAAAATTATTGAGTATTTAAATAGATATATAGTTGGACAGGACAAAGCCAAACGCGCTGTCGCAGTTGCGCTTAGAAATAGATTGCGCCGTCGGTGCTTGCCTGCGGAGATGGCTCATGAGATAGTGCCGAAAAATATTTTAATGGCCGGCCCTACTGGAGTGGGCAAAACTGAAATTGCGCGGAGACTTGCGACGTTGTCTAATGCGCCGTTTATTAAAGTCGAGGCGACTAAATTTACTGAAGTCGGCTATGTCGGCCGCGATGTCGAGTCTATTATTAGAGACTTAACGGAATTTTCGGTAAGCATGGTGCGCAAGAGAATGCTTGAGAGCGTGCAGGCTCCAGCTTTAGAGAGAGCCGAGCAGAGATTATTAGACGCGCTGCTGCCTAAACGCGAGCGCAAGAAAGTTAATCAAGATTTTATGAATTTTAATTTCTTTGATCAGGAAGATTTTAATAATAATCAAGCTCTTGATGCTAATAATAATAATAATTTAAGCTTTAATTTTGATGAAGATTTAAATTTAAATAAAGGCAAGGCCGAGGCCGGGCCTGACGACGAGAGATTAAACGCCGAACGCGAGCGCACGCGCGAAAGATTTTTAGTCATGCTGAAAGAGGGCAGGCTTGATGACCGCGAGGTCGATATTGATATAACTGACAGCATCATGGCTATACCCGTGTTTGGAGGCGCGGGTATGGACGCAATGGGAATGAACATCGGCGAGATGTTGAACGGAATGCTGCCTAAAAGAACACGCAAGCGCAGGATGAAAGTCAAAGAAGCTTTAAGAATTTTGCAGAGCGAAGAGGCTGAGAAATTAATTGATGCTGAGGCAATGGCTCGCGAGGGCGTGAATAACGTTCAGGAAGAGGGCATTGTGTTTCTTGACGAGCTTGATAAAGTCGTAGTGAAGGGTGGGAGCAGCTCGAGCTCAGGGCCTGACGTCAGCCGCGAGGGCGTGCAGCGCGATTTGCTGCCGATAGTCGAGGGCTCGACCGTGCAGACGAGATACGGCCCGGTTAAGACTGATCATATTTTGTTTATCGCCGCCGGAGCGTTCAGCGGGGTCAAGCCGTCGGATTTAATCCCTGAATTGCAGGGCAGATTTCCAATTCGCGTTGAGCTTGAGCCGTTGAGCTGGGAAAATTTGCAGCAAATTTTAACTGAGCCTGAAAATAGTTTAATTAAGCAGTATGAAGCGTTGATTGAAACTGAAGGGACAAAATTAAAATTCACGGCTGAAGCCACGGCTGAGATTGCAAAATTAGCAAGCAAAATGAATTCTGAAATGGAAGACATCGGCGCGCGGCGGCTGCATACTATGA
>JAFSNU010000273.1 GCA_017447325.1 Synergistaceae bacterium
ACTGTTAAGAAGTTTTATTGACTTCCTTGATGTATCGCCTCGAACAGCACGCGCTTATAACGAAGCGATAAAACAATTACTGTCATATTTCGCAATTAATGACGTTCGCCAGCCTGTAAGATAAAGATAGAATATTATTAATTATAGGCGTGAGCTTGAAAGCCGCGGCCTTAACCCCTCTACGATACATTTATATCTTGTTGCCGTCCGCAGGTTCTTCCAATGGACAGAGCAAAACAGCTTTTATCCTAATATCACCGCTAATGTCAAAGCCCCTAAGCAGGACACCGGCCACAAGAAAGACTATTTTGCAGGCGACCAGATTAAAAGCATATTAGGCAACATCAAACGCGACAGCGTAGAGGGCTTGAGAAATTACGCGATAATCGACCTTATGATAACCGGCGGATTAAGAACTGTTGAAGTTGTTAGAGCTAATATTGAAGATATGCGCATTGTTGGAGGCGTGTCCGTCCTCTATCTCCAAGGCAAATCCAGAAGTGGCAAGAAAGATTTTATAAAGCTTACGCCGGAAGTCGAGGAGGCAATCAGAAACTATCTCACAGCACGAGGCGAGGCTGAAGCCGACGCGCCGTTATTTGCAAGCGAAAGCAAGCGCAACCACGGCCAGCGCGTGACGACAAGAACTATTAGCGGAATTTGTAAAAGAGCTATGCGCTCTTCAGGCTTTAACTCAGACCGGCTCACTGCTCACAGCTTACGTCATACAGCCGTGACGCTTGCATTATTAGGCGGTCAGGCACTTAAAGAAGTGCAGCATTTTGCGAGTCCCGCAATATAGGAACGACGCAAGTTTACGCGCACAATATAGACCGCATTAATAGTCAATGTGAATCGGCTATTGCAAGCGCGATATTTTAATCAGTTTAAGGAGGTTACTAAATGGAATTGAACAGGCAAAACGCGGAATTGTATTTATCAGCACTGCAAGAAGAAGGCGAGAGCGACGATAGGTTACAACGTGCGCGGTCACGTGTTACGGGCTTTATAAGCTTTTGCAAAAGCAAGGGAATTGTAAGCCCTACAGACAGCGACATTTACGCTTTTATTCAATCGCTCACAGAGGCTGCTCTTCACTCAGGCAAAAAGCCATTAGGCGACAAAACGTCAAGAGATTATAAAGGTCAGATTAAGAAATGTTTAAACTGGCTTAAAAACTATGATATTAATAAAACTGGAGGAGATAATACTATGGAGACACAGGATAATTATGTAGTTGTTGGTGAAGCGGCGGTTACTGCTCAAGAAGAGCGACGCGAGGCCGTAAAGCAAGCAGAGCCGGAAGGCAAGAAAAAGGCCGGAAGACCTAAGAGAACCGACGGCGAGAACAAAACGCATAAGTTCAGTATTTATTTTCCACAGTCAACTTACACGGATTTAAACGAACTTTGTCATTTTTACGGACGCAGTATCTCAGAGCAAATGCTGAAGCTTGCAGAAGCGTTTATAGGCGACAATCAAAACAAGCTCGAGATATTCCGCGAGGCGAGAAATAAGGCGTTTAATCAATAACCGTTGGACTTAGTCGCTCATCAGGATGTGAGACAGTTATAAATCAAACAGACTTAAATATGAAGAGAGGCGGGATAATGAGCTTAAACCAGAAACAAAGTGCTTTTGTCGAATATTATTCAGGCAACGCAACCGAGGCGGCCAAGCTTGCAGGATACAACGAGGCGATCGCGTACTCGCAAGGGCAGAGACTGCTCAAACGGCCGGAAATAGCCGAGGCTATACTGGCAAGAGAGCAGGAGCGGCAAGCACCGAATATTGCCGATAGAGAACAGAGGTTCGCATTTTGGAAATCAGTAATGCGAGACAATAACGAGAGTACGCGCGACAGGCTCAAAGCGTCAGAGTTATTAGCTAAAGCTCAGGGCGACTTCTTAATCAAAATCGCTGAAGAACACGAGACACATATTGACTTAACAGCGGCTGTTAGACTTGCGTTGCTTGAAAGAGACGAAAAATGGAATAGCGAAGACGGCCAAGACGCATAAAAAAGAGCATTTAGGAGGAAATATTTTGAATTTTTTAAAAGAGTTTGCAGCAGAGCATGATAAAGAAGTATTGAAAATTCATAAGCTAATAGATAAATTAGCAAATGAGTTTTCAAGTTTGGATGTTATCGAGGAAGACTTAAACGAGATACGAGATAAACAAGGTGAAGATAGCTATATTTTACATAAAACAGCCATCCCCTACTATTTAGCTGTGTCAAAAATACTCGATGATATATATAGAGATTTTGAAGCTGGCGAAAATCGTAATAATGCGCTTCTTATAGTTAATAGTGCATTCAACGGAGCTTATTTATGGTCGCGTATCAGACCGTTAATCCCTCAACTGCAAAAAAGCACAATCACTGATGACGAGGGAATAAAACTTTTCGATAATTTAGCAAATCAGTTTTTTCTTGAAGCTGTTTTTAAAGAACGAGATAAAAAAGATGCCGACTCTCAAACTAACAAGAAAGAAACAAATAAAAAAATTGATACGATTATAAAAGTCGCCGGCAGAAGAGCAAAAAAATTTATGTCAGGGTTATCAACTATCGAAAATACTATTTTTACTGACCCAGATATAAAGCGCCTTTTAAGAACCGGAGAAACTAAGAATATAACAACTGAAAAGAAACGTAATATTATTACGCCCTTAAATATCGAGTGGGACAGAATAAAATTAGAAGCAAAGGGCTTTGATATTTCCGCACTGGATAGATTGACGACTTTTGACAGAGAAGTATACTCAGCTGTCGCAAGCTTATACATAGCTGACGGTGAAGATATATATAAACTGCGACACGTATATGTTACGCCAAGAGAAGTTTATCAAATTTTAAGCGGAAATAAGAAAAATCAAACAAACCCGACGCCTGGAATATTACAAGAAATAAGCCAGTCATTAGAGCGAATGTCACTAATACGCGTATCTATTAACGCTCAGGCAGAATATGACAAAAAACTTAATATAAAAGCGTCGTTTACTGATTATTTGTTAAATACAAGCAGAGAGCGTATAGAAATTAACGGCCAATTAACCGAGTGCATACAAATAAACACTCCGCCGATTTTATTTAGATATGCGAGCGGGAAAAATCATATAGCACGAGCTGACATAAAAATGCTCAATGTACCGGTAAGTAACACAAAAGACAATATCCCGCTAAAAGGCTTTCTTGTAAGACGTGTGGAAAACATTAAGAACAAAAAGAGCAAAATTGGGAATGTTATCTGATACGACAGTATTTATGAGTACCTCGACGTTAAGCCAGAGAATTTTAAAACATCGGCTTTATACTGGAACAAACGCGCAGCCATCAGAAAAGCAACTAAAATCATTCTTGATGATTGGAAAAAAGAAGGCTTTATTTATGACTATAGAGAAGAAAAAGACCAGTAAAAATATAATATCTAATATAATATTTATAATATTGCATAAATTACGTATAAAATTTTGCTGTAATATTAAAATTTTGCTTGAATGGCGCACTCTAAAAAAACTATTAGGGGACTATCTAAAAAACTATTAGGTGGCCGCCTAAAAAATGCCAATCCAGCCAGTCTTTATGCGGGCTCGCGCGATTGGAGAAAAAACGTTCAGGCTTTATAGGCTATAAAGGAGAGGCGGGACTCTCTTGACAGGCCGCCCCGCCTCTTTATAATAAAAAAAATGAACCCACAGGAGATAGAGGGCTAATCAATCAATCTGTGAGTTCAAAAAAATCTTTTGCCAAAGGAGGCAAAATAATATGAGCTATATTTTACCGCAAGAACTCGAAGAATTAAAACCATTAAATCAATGGATAGCATATCGGCTTGTTTGGGATGACAAGCGCGGCAAGAGTAAAAAATTGCCGTTCGACCCAAGACCGGCAAGAATGCTAAGGCTAATGACCCCACAACATGGGCGACTTACGACGAGGCTTTTAATTACGCCTTGGCTGATGCGCAGAGTAAGGGCGTTTTGATTGGGCAAGTTGGCGGAGTAGGCTTTGAATTTGGCCGCGAGGGCGGGGTTATGGGGATCGACCTTGACAACGTTATTCTTAAAGACGGCAGTC
>JAFSNU010000274.1 GCA_017447325.1 Synergistaceae bacterium
AATTAAATAAAATTTAGAGTAAACTAATTCAGGCTTGAAAAAAAATTTCACATTTAGAAATTGTAAATAGATTTTGCTGAAATAAGAATGAACGGGAAGACCGGTGCAAGTCCGGCGCGGATCCCGCCGCTGTAAGTCTGACGAGGCCGTGTTATCCCCACTGGATGAATTAAAAAATCTGGGAAGGGACGGCTGAGGGTGAGGATGAGCCAGAAGACCGATTTTTATTTTAATACAGCAGGTCCTTCGAGGATTTAGGGGCGTCTGGGAGATGTTTTTATTATCTCTGGGGACGCTTTTTTAATTTTAATTAATTTAATTAAGTTAAGTTGAAAGGATGAAAATATCTTGGCTGATAATCAGTTTACGTCACAGTTTAGCAACGATAAAGAGACGGGCGGCTTTCGCGGGACTCTCGAATACGTGCCCGGCAAGCAGGTGACGCTCGCGCATATCATACGTAATCCCAGAAAATCTTTGTGCAACGCTGTCGGCGTGGACAATCCCGGCGCGTTAGGCGTAATGACGATAACGCCAGGCGAAGGCTCGATCATAGCCGCTGACGTTGCGTCGAAAGCTGCTGCTGTAAATGTTGAATTCGTTGACAGATTTACGGGATGCTTAATGATAACCGGCGAGGTATCAGCCGTTGAAGCTTCGCTGCGCAGTACAGTGCAGTCGTTAAAAGATATTTTAGGTTTCTTCCCAGCTCCGATAACTCATTCTTAATTTTTAATTTAAATTTAATTTAAAAATTTTTAAAATTTTAAATTATGAGACAGGCAGATATAGACGCAGGAAACGATAATAGATGGCGTAAGATAATGGTCATAGGCCGAAGCGAGGCCGGCAAGTCAACTTTGATGGCGGCTTTAGGCATGATCGACGGCGCGGTGACCAAGACTGAATCAGTGCAGTTTAATTCTAACTGCATAGACACGCCCGGCGAACTTTTAGAGTCGCCGTTCTTCAAGCATACTTTTATGCCGTTATCCTGCAAGGCAAAAGTTGTTTTATTATTATTAGACCCGTTTAAACACTCGTCTTTCTCGCCTGGAATTACTACTATACTTCGTGCGCCGTCTTTAGGCGTGATAACTAAAATAGACTTGCCCGGCGCTGATAAAAAAATCGAGTTGGCTACGAGACAGCTTTTAAACGCGGGAGTAAAAGAGGTTTTTCCGATCTCCTCCGTAACAGGAGAAGGTCTTGATGCCTTAAAGGCACGTATAAACGTTTATATTAATTAAATTTTTTAATTAATTTCATGGAGGTGCGTTACTTAATGAACGGTGAAGCTCTTGGAATGATCGAGACGCGCGGACTTGTAGGCGCAATCGAGGCGGCGGATGCGATGGTCAAGGCGGCCAACGTCAGACTTATCGGATACGAGAAAATCGGATCAGCGTACGTAACAGTCATGGTGCGCGGCGACGTAGGTGCGGTTAAGGCCGCAGTCGATGCCGGTGCAGCAGCGTCAAAGCGCGTAGGCGAAGTCGTGTCAGTGCATGTAATCCCGAGACCGCACAACGACACAGAGAAACTTCTTCCCAAAGCCGAGTAGTGTTGTGTTTATTGATAATTAAGCTGGAGGGCTGATTATGGACAAAGAAGTTATGGACAAGGTAATGACTGAAGTTATGAAGAGACTTGGAGACGCGACGGGAGCAGCTCCTGCAGCAGCAGTAGAGCCCGCGCCGGCTTCAGGAAACGCAGCTCGTTTTGACAATATCGGCGTGACTGAATTTGTCGGAACGGCTATGGGTCACACAATCGGTATGGTTATCGCCAACGTTGACCCGGCTTTACATCAGGCTATGGGAATCGACCCGCGCTATCGCTCAATCGGAATTATTTCCGACAGAGTCGGAGCAGGCCCGCAGATCATGGCCACGGATGAGGCTGTTAAGGCTACTAACACTGAAGTTCTTTCAGTTGAGCTTCCCAGAGATACCGAGGGCGGAGCAGGCCACGGCTGCTTAATCACAGTCGGAGCTGAGGACGTTTCGGACGCCCGCCGCGCAGTCGAAGTCGCTCTTGCTAACGTTGAGACGTTCTTCGGCGACGTTTGGGGCAACGAGGTCGGCTATCTTGAGCTTCAGTACACGGCAAGAGCAAGCTATGCTGTTAATAAGGCGCTCGGCGGACCGCTCGGCAAGGCCTATGGACTTGTCTTAGGCGCACCGGCAGGCATCGGCGTTGTTATCTGCGATACAGCAGTCAAAGCAGCCGAGGTCGAAGTGCTTTCGTACGCGTCGCCGTCGAAGACATCGTTCACCAACGAGGCCTTTATTAACATCACGGGAGATTCCGGCGCAGTGCGTCAGGCAATCAGAGCTGCCCGCGAGGTCGGCGTCAAGTTGCTCGCTCAGCTCGGCTCAGAGCCCAAGTCAGGCTCAACGCCTTACATTTAAACTTTAAATTAATTATTTAAAATTAATTTAAGAGTTTAATACACAGGTTGAAAGGATTGGTGAACAACCTTGGCAGAGAAAAAACGCAGTAAGAGATTTGAAACCCTTGAACAGCGTCCTGTTCACAAGGATGGATTTACCGGTGAGTGGGTTGACGTCGGACTTATCGCAATGGGAAGCCCGAACGACCCCGTACCGTCAATAAAGATCGAGAACGGTAAAGTCGTTGAGATGGACGGCATTAAGCGCGAAAATTTCAACATGAACGAGCAGTTCGTCGCTGACTACGCAATCGACTTAGACATGGCGCCGAAAGCCATGGCCATGAGCGAGAAAGAGATCGCGCATAAGCTCGTTGACATCAACGTTCCCAGAACCGAATGCACGAAAATAATGCAGGGACTTACTCCGGCTAAAATAGCCAGAGTTATGGACTGCTTAAATATCGCTGAAATTATTTTAGCGATGCAGAAGATGCGCACCCGCCAGACCCCTGGCACGCAGGCGCATATCACCAGCGCGACCGACAACCCGATTATGCTTGTCGCCGACGCAGCTGAGGGCGCACTTCGCGGCTTCACTGAGATGGAGACGACAGTCGCAGTCGTTAGATATGCTCCGCTCAATGCTCTGTCACTTTTAATCGGAGCTCAGGTCGGACGTCCCGGCACGCTTACCCAGTGCGCACTTGAAGAGGCTTTCGAGCTTCAGATCGGTATGCGCGGCCTTACG
>JAFSNU010000275.1 GCA_017447325.1 Synergistaceae bacterium
CTGCTGCACAACCCCGGCGACTGCGAGGTCAGCTCCGTCATGCCCGACGTGCTTTACACGGGCGTCAACAATCAGAAGGTCAAGCTTAATGTCCGCAACCTGTTCGACATCGAGACGACGGCGCACCTTCAAGTCACGTCCGACCTGCTCGCGTCAGTGTACAGCAGCGACATCAAGTTCGCCGCGAGCGCTGACAAGATTATCGAGCTGACAGTCCCGAGTAGCGCACTGACCGCAGGCAAGCACGCTTTGACTTACACGCTCACGTGCGCCAACGAGGAAGTGAAGACGGGTACAACTGAGATCGAGGTTCAGGCCGTCAAGCCGATAGTCCTGAAGGTCGGCGAGAGCGAGACGCTGACCGGAACTGCCGTCAGAGCGTACGCGCTCTCCGTCGAGGACACTGCCATAGCTACTATAGAGGGCAGCACCGTGTACGCCATCGAGGCCGGAAAGACGTTTATAATCTTAAAGGATTTAGAGAGCGACAGGATCGTCTGCTCACTGCCGATTTACGTCACGGAGACCGGCGAGCTCAATCTCGAGGACGTAGCCGATGACACCGGCACGACTGATCCGACCGACCCAACCGATACGACCGACCCGACTGACCCGACTGATACCACTGACCCAGACGGCACGACTGATCAAACGACGTCGCGCAACGGGAGCAGCGGCGGCTGTAACTCCGGCTTTGGCCTTGCAGCATTAAGCGTTATAGCTTTAGCTGTGTTTAAAAGGCGTTAAGATTTTAAATCAAGAACTCCCCAGGTGACCTCGGGGAGTTTTTATGATTGCTTATGCTGTGGCTTGCCAGTTGCTTAATATAAAATTTTAAAAATTTTTAAAATAATGTATAATTTAATTTAGTTTATAATTTTATTTTTATGTAAAAATTAATTTAAAAATACGTAGATATAACTATAGACAGGAGGCGTTTTGATGCATTACAATTGGCGTATGGCGTATGGCGTATGGCGTATGGCGTATGGCGTATGGCGTATGGCCAATATTATGTCTCTAATAGTTTTATAAATTATATTACGTATCTATCTTCTAAATCCTCGTATACTTCTAATAAATCTTTAAAAACTTTAAATAAAAATAAAACTTCGCAAACTTCAAATTTAACTTTAAATAATTTTCGTGCGGCAGGGTTTAATATGCGTCTGCCGTTTTTCAGACATGAGTCCCGCGATCTTCATCCTCCTTAGGCTCGGCCTCGAGCTTGATTAAAAACTAAATAAAATTCTGGAGGATGATTAATTTTGTTCAAGAAATTTATTATTTTATGCACGGCTTTGGCTTTAGCTCTATTTAGCTTTAGTGCGGCCTTTGCGGATATTGCGGTGAACGCCTCGAATTTCCCTGATGCAAACTTCCGCGAGTATATACTCGAAAATCTTGACGATGACGGCGACGGCGTGTTAAGCAACGCTGAGATTAACGCGGTTGTGAGTATGGACGTCAACGCCTGCGGCATTGAGAGCTTGGCAGGAATTAAAAATTTTACGTCCTTGCAGCATCTTGAATGTTATTTAAACGGCATGACGGAGCTTGACGTGAGCAATTTGAACAAACTGCAAGTGCTTTATTGTCATTCCAACGGGCTGACGTCTTTAAATTTAAGCGGCTGCTCTTCGCTCAGAGCTTTAAACTGCCGAAGCAACGGCTTGACTGAGCTTGATTTAAGTTCATGCACAAGTCTTGAGTGGCTGCAATGTTCGTTAAACAGCCTTAAAACTCTTGACTTAGCGGCTAATTATAATTTAAAAAATATTTACTGCCGTGAGAATGAGCTTGAAGCGATTGATTTATCGGAGCGTGAAAATTTATTAGATGTTAACTGCGCTGGGAATAATTTAATCGAGCTTGATTTATATAACTGCTCGTCGCTTCAGACTTTAAACTGCCGCAACAACGCGCTTGAGAGTTTAGTGCTTGACGGCTGCGTTGCGTTAAAATCTTTATTATGCTATGGCAACCAGTTAAGAGTTATTGATTTAAGCAGCTGCGGCGCGCTTGAAGAAGCGAAGCTCAGTACGCAAATCATAAGCGGAATTAATTCGGCAGCGTCCGGCAATGCGTCGTATCCGTATCAAGTTAATTTAGTAAACGATTACGGCCTTGCGCTTGACGAGCTTAAATTTATTAAAGATATTAACGCTTATGATTCACGCGGCGATGATGTAAACAGCAGCTTTGATTACAGCTCGGGCGTGTTGTTTATGGAAGCTCAGCCGTCAACTATTACATATTATTATGAGGCGAACGTGCCGGAGACTGCGCCGTCCGGAAGTGCCGAAATGGGCGTTAGAATTTCTTCAAGCCCTGTCATCACAATTCAGGAGCTTGACGAGGGCTACGAGGGCGAATATTACAAGATTTATCTTAAAGCGGCCGGCCGGAGCGTACGCTGGGAGCTGACGGAGGGAACGCTGCCGAATAATCTTACGCTTTACTCGATTTCAGGCTCGCTATCCGGAAGGTTGGCGGACGGCACTGCTAATACTTACAAGATTAAATTAAGAGCCTCTAACTCGCTGGGCTATGAC
>JAFSNU010000276.1 GCA_017447325.1 Synergistaceae bacterium
CGCCTTTTAAATATGTCTCCGTAAATTTCATTTTAAAATCTTCTTCCTTTATATAATCTTTATATAATATATATAATATAGTAAGTAAACTTAAAAATTATCAATACTCGTCCACCTGTAAGGTTGAGAGAGTACGGGTATGTACTCTCGAGTGCCCAACGGGCAGGGGAGGCTTCACCCATCCGTCACTTCGTGACACCTCCCCTTACAGGGGAGGCAAGTTTACTGAGCTTTATAAATTAAAAATTTCTTTAATCTGCGCGTCCATGCAGTCTTTAGCTTTTAAATTATTTTCGCGCCATGATTTAGTCCATTCGACTATAGACTTTATAGCCTTAGCAACGTTCCAGTTCGGCCTCCAGCCTAAAATACTTTTCGCGAGCGAGCAGTCAAGCTTTAATATATTCGCCTCGTGCGGAGCGTTCAAATTTATATTAGCTTCGTAATTTAAATTTTCGCCCCATGACGCGCAAAAGTTTTTAGCTAAAAATTCTGTCGTGACGCAGTCGCTCTCGTCCGGTCCAAAATTATAATTGCCGGCTAAATTTTTATCTTCATACTGTTTCATCGCTAAAATTAAATAGCCGTTTAAACAATCCAAAACATGCTGATAAGGCCTAATAGAATTTGGATTGCGCAAAAATATTTTATCGCCCTTTAACGCAGCTCGAACGCAGTCCGGTATAATTCTATTCGCCGAGAAATCTCCGCCGCCGACAACATTGCCTGCTCTTGCAGTTGAGACAGCCGGCGAGCTTTCATCTTTAAAAAACGCGTGCTTGTAGCTATACGTGACTAACTCGCTGCATGATTTTGAATTTGAATACGGATCAAAGCCGCAAAGATTTTCATGCTCTCTATAGCCCCAAGGCCATTCTTTATTCTCATAGACTTTATCAGTCGTGATATTAACAAAACTTTTCAAGCTCTTACACTCGCGCGCGGCCTCTAAAATATTCACCGTGCCCATGACGTTCGTCTCGTAAGTATAAACAGGGTCTTCGTACGACGCTAAAACTATCGGCTGGGCTGCTAAATGCAAAATTATTTCCGGCTCAAAATCTTTCACGGCCTGCTTTAATTTCTTTAAATCGCGAATATCAGCGAAATTATTTTTGCACTTATCTTTTAAATTTAAAATATTAAATAAAGACAGCTCGTCCGGCTCTAACGCATAGCCGCAGACCTCAGCCCCAAAATTTAATAAAATTTCGCACAGCCACGAGCCTTTAAAGCCGGTATAGCCCGTGACGAAAACGCGCTTGCCCTTATAAAAATTTTTCATGATTAATAACTACTCCCAAATTTTCCAAGGCGCTTCGCCGCTCGCCCATAACTTTTCAAGCTTCTCTTTCTCACGCTGCGTGTCCATGCACTGCCAGAATCCGTTATGCATATAGCCCATTAACTCGCCCTTATTAACCAAGTCCCGCATCGGCTCCTGCTCAAGTATAGAGCTGTCATCTTTCAAATAATCAAATAACTCCGGCTCGCAGACCATGAAGCCGCCGTTAATCACAACGCCGTCCTCGTTGGCCTTCTCCCTGAACGAATTAATTTTGCCGCTTGAATTATCAAAGCTTATAACGCCCTTATTCTGAGCTATATTTATCATCGTCATCGTCATAATCTTTTTGTGATTCTCATGAAATTTTAAAAGCTCATCAAGATTGACATTGCAAACTCCGTCGCCGTACGTGAGCATGAATTTATTATTAATATATTTCTTAATGCGCTTGACGCGTCCGCCGGTCTGAGTGTTTAATCCCGTGTCTATTACAGCGACCTTCCACTTCTCCGCGTGTCCGTCTAAAACTTGCATAGAATTATTAGCCAAGTCAAAAGACACGTCAGCGTTGTGCAAAAAATAATCCGCGAAAAATTCTTTGATAATATACTGCTTGTAGCCGCCCAAAATTATAAAATCATTAAAGCCGTAAGACGAATAAAATTTCATGATATGCCATAATATAGGCTTGCCGCCGATCTCGATCATCGGCTTGGGCTTGAACTGCGACTCTTCAGATATGCGCGTTCCGAAGCCGCCGGCCAAAATTACTACCTTAATATCTTTCTTGTCAGTCATAATAACTCCCCGAGTCTTTAAATTTATTTAACTTAATTTTATTATATTATAATTACTTAAAGTTTTATAATACTTGACACGATATTTTAAATAATTTTAATTTTAATCAGGAGGTAATGCTTTATGACTTTTGAAACTTTGCGCAGATCAAAACTTCTTCACTTGTTATTACTTCTTGCGCTTGCGTTAATGGTATTAGCTTCAGCCGGAGGATGCGGAGGCTCGTCGCATCATTCCAGTTCAAGCAAAGAAGAGACGGAGACTGACGACGACAGCGATTCAGACTCAGATTCAGATACTGACACTGACACAGATACTGACACTGATGACGGCGACGGTTCAACGCCAACGGCAACGTTCTCTAAAAATTCTGACGGCAGTTATAAAGTCGTGCTTAGCTCGACAGCTAACGCGTCAAGCTTAACGACAGCTGCAACAGAAGACGTCGAAGTATTTAATTACGTCTGGCACATCTCGCCCAGCGTCTCGAGCGATTATTATACTTTGGGCGACAGCTCAACAATTTTAACCGAGGCTCAAGTATTAGCAGCTATAGCTAAAGCCGACGACGATTTTTCAGAACACGGCATGTATATCGCGCGTGACATTCGCTATATTCCATCAAGCTTGACGTTTGACATGAGCACTAACGTCCAGACCGATGCTACGAGCGAGCCTGAATACGCGGCTTATTATTCCGACAGCGTGCTTGCCGAAGCTCAGGCGGCTAATCCAGACGTTACGTATCAAAAATTAATTTTAGCAACGATACGCAATTCAAACATGGCGCACTCAGCGAGCGACGCGTATAATAATCCGGTGCTGCATATTACAAAGCCAGGCACGTATCACATCTCCGGCAACTGGAAAGGTCAGATTAGAGTTCAAGGCGACGGCACAAGCTCAGCTAAATTTAAATTAATCTTCGACGGCGTGAAAGTTACTTGCTCAGTCGCTCCGGCTGTAGTGTTCGAAGATGTTTACGAGTGCGGCCCTGACGATCAAGAGACTATAACTGCAAGCAACAGATTTTTGACGGTCGGCAAGAATGACGTGACGTCAAGCACAGCAGGCGCGGTCGTCGAACTCACGAGCGGCACGACTAATACTTTCACGGGAACAAACGTGTTTAAAATCTTCACAATTCAACCTAAAAACTCCAGCACAACAACAGTGAACGGCATCGACACGCAGAAGCGTTTATTAAGAATGGACGGCGCGTTCTACTCGTTCCAGTCAATGGAAATTCACGGCTCTGGCACTATGAATTTAAATTCCAGCTTTGAAGGTTTAGACACAGAAATGCACTTGGCCATCAACGACGCAACGATTAACATAGTCGCGTCCGACGACGGAATTAACACCAACGAAGATTATGTTTCAGTCTTTGCGATTAATTCCGGCAATTTAACAGTCAGCTCGACCGGCGGCGATGCTATCGACTCCAACGGCTGGCTTGTGATCAACGGCGGCAAAGTCACAGTGACAAGCACGAGCGGCGGAGACAACGGCATGGACTCCGACATGGGCGTTTACATCAGCGACAGTGCGACCGGCTCAGCGAGCAGCGTTGATAACTTGAAGACTGACATATCAGGCTACACAGCGGCTAACTTTGACACCGGCACAAGCGGCGGCGGCGAACTTCCGAGCGACGACAACGGCCCGGGCGGCGAGCCTCCGACTAAGGACGGCCCCGGCGGCGAAGCGCCCGCTGCAACTAATGCAAAATAATATTTAAAGCATAATTTAGGCCGCAATTATAAATTAATTGCGGCTTATTTATTAATTTTAATTTATTTAAATTAAAGGAGTGTGGGAACATGTCAAACGAATTAAAGCCTGTTAAAGTTGAAATTTTGAGCGGTGAAGCTGACTTGAAAGAGATGTTGGACAGTGATTTTAAATTATACTCGAGCGACGGCGGTGAAGATTTTTCGTTGAGCTTCCGCGATGCCTACGAGATACGCGGCGAAGAATTATCCGACTGCGTTTACTCAGTCATGGGCAGAGTGTTTCAAGATTTAGATTTTGCGCATGGTGAAGTCATAACAAGAATTAATAATCATTACTCGATATGCCGGTATCCAGACGGCAAAAAATTTCTATTCTTCAGCGAGGACATACCGACTTTCGACGAGTTCGACCGCGAATACGACGGCACGCGCCACATAGCCATATACAGGGACGGCGAGAAAAATAAATTTAATTTAATCACCTGCCGCTTCGGCTACAAAATTACGAGTATTAAAATTTATCTCGAACTCAACGAATCTTTTATCTCGCTCGCAAAATATCTTGACGAGAATTTTTAAATTTTAAATTTAAAGCCGCTGAGATTTAATAAATATCCCGGCGGCTTGATTATTTAATTTTAATTTAAATTTATTTAGCTGCTAAATCACGGCTTGCTACTATATCAACGTCAGTACCGCATACGTTGTGGATTAACACTTGTCCAATCTCTAACGGCGCTTTCACGTCAAGCTTCGCCACTTCACGCGCTATGTCAAATAATTTCGTTCGGGGCGCG
>JAFSNU010000277.1 GCA_017447325.1 Synergistaceae bacterium
CGCGCCCTGTGCTACTAATAACGGGATTTTAATATTCTCAGCGTGAAACACCGGCGACACTGCCTCTAATAATTCTTTGTCTTTAACCGGGTCTCCTATCTCTTCATATTCCATTTCAAGCATCGGCTTCCAATAAGCCGGTATGCTCTCCAACAGCGTAAATATATTCGACGGCCCTACATAACTTACCGCGCACGCATATAAATCAGGCGTGAAAGCCGCGCCAGCTAAAGCAGCGTAACCTCCGTAGCTTCCGCCGTAAATCGCAACGCGCTTCGCATCAGCTATGCCACGAGCTATTGCCCATTTAACGCCGTCAGTTAAATCATCCTGCATACGCCTTCCCCATTGCTTAAAGCCTGCCTGTTGAAATTTTTTGCCGTAGCCAGTCGAACCTCTAAAATTTACCTGCAAGACCGCCGCTCCTCTGTTCGCAATAAACTGCGCTTCGGAGTCAAAGCCCCAAACGTCCCGCGCACTCGGTCCGCCGTGCGGAATTATTACAAGCGGCAAATTTTTAGCTTCAACGCCGACCGGTAAAGTCAAATAGCCGTGAATATCCTCGCTGTCCCGCGATTTAAAAGTTATCGGCTGCATCGCGGCCATCTGATCCTCTTTCAGCCAAGGCGAAAGCTCCGCAAGCTTGTTTATCGAGTTGTCCTGCCTGTCATATAAATAATACGCGCCCCGGGTCTTGTCACTGTAACTTCTGAGTATAACAATACGCTCGGCGTCATCCATATCAGTCACGGCGACCTCATGCTCAGGGAAAAACTTTTCAAGCTCCTTTTGCAGCTCAGCGCGATTATCATCAAAGAAATAATAATGGCCTTTGTCAGTCGTATAAGTCACGCCGGTAATAACCTTGCGCCTCTTAGAGCTTAATATCCCGCCCAAATCAACTTCAGGATGCTCAAATACTAAATCTAAAATTTTATTCTCGTCAGGATCAAAAGTATATAAAGCCGTTTTATCGCGCGATAAACTGCTCTCGACGTACATTAATTTATTATTATAGTCGAACATTAACGGCACAAAAGTTTCTTTAAAATTAGTCGTGATTAACTCGTGAAAGTCCTCGCTCTCGTCAGCTCTATATAATAAAGTCTCGTTCACGCCGTCGGTCGCGACAGCCGCGCGCAACTTTCCCGCGTGGTCGGTCATCCAGCCCGTAATATTTCCCGGGTTCTCTCCGATTTTAATTAACTCGCCAGTGTCTAACACGCATCTATAAATATCAAACACTTCGGGATTATCTTTGTTCATCTCTATTAACATATGCGCCGGATCTTCCTCAAGATCATCAAGCACTCCGGCTCTGACATTTTCGAACGGCGTCAAGTCCCGAGCATTATTTATATTATTAATATTAACTATATAGACATGAAAATTTTCGTCGCCTTGATTATCCTGCGCGTAAACTATCCGCTCAGAGCCTTTCCAGAAAAATCCTGCTATATCGCGTTCACTCGCGGACGTTATGCGCTTTTCTTGGCCGCTTGCTATGTCTTTAATATAAACATTCATGCGATGCTCCCATGGCTTGGCGAAAGCTAATTTAGTTCCGTCAGGAGAAATTGCATATGCGGCAGTCTCAGGATTTTTGAAAAAGTCTTCCATTGAGATTTTGGGAATTTTATTAGAGGCCGGTGAAAATTCAGCGTCAGCAGCATTAGCTAA
>JAFSNU010000278.1 GCA_017447325.1 Synergistaceae bacterium
AAATTTTCATTTCTCTCATGATTAAATCAGCTCCGCGATCTAGCCAATGCTTAAGCTCTTAAAATTATATTTTGAATTTAAAAATTTATAATATTCTACTATCCCCGCCCGCGACCAGCTCCTACTAACTTTTATTAAAAAATTTGATTATCGCGAGGTCACGGCAAAAAATGAGTGAGTTAGATATACAACTCTTATTAACTTAAATTACGCTGTAAACTGTGCCTCGCTTGTACCTTTTTAGGCTATTTATAATATAATTATAATATATATAAAGGAAGATGTTTGAAAATGTCGTTAAGTGAACTTACAATTCAAAAGCTCAAGCCGCGCGAGAAGCGTTATTTGGTCGGAGACGGGCGCGGGCTTTACATTGCGGTAATGCCGACGGGGGAGAAATACTGGTATGCTCGGACGTTTGAGAATGGCCGCGAGCGCAAAAGATCATTAGGCCGCTATCCTGACATTAGTTTAAAAGAGGCTCGGGAGCTGAAGGCAAAGGGATTTAATTTAGATAAAGAAAAGCCGTTAGCTTTAGGCGTTGTGGCTGAAGAGTGGTATATAAAGCGTCACAAGCCCGCTGTGTCGAAATGGACGGCGTATTTGACGCGCAAGAGGCTTGATAAATTTATTTTAGCAAATTTCAGAGAGCGCGATATAAAGGCTATTACGCCGCGTGAGTTGCTGCCGGTATTGCATAAGATACAGGAGAAAAACGGCCTTGTTATAGGCTATTATGTTAAAGGTATTTTGTCGCAGATTTTCGAGTATGCTATTGCGGCGGGCTATTGCGAGTGGAATCCGGCCGCCCAGATCGCAAAGGCTTTAATACCTAAAAGGGAGACGCAGCATTATTCTGTAGTCAAGACGGAGCAGCAGGCTGCGGAAATTATGCGGGCGATAAATAGTTATAACGGAACGCGTGTTGTCAAAATCGGCTTGTTATTGCTTGCTCATACTTTCGTTAGAAATAGTGAAATGCGGTTAGCGCGTTGGAGCGAGATCGATTTTGATAAAAGAGTTTGGATAATTCCGGCTGAAAGAATGAAGATGCGCCGCGAGCATATCGTTCCGCTGTCTGAACAGGCTTTAAGCTTGTTTAAAAAGCTGCGGGAGTTCACGACGCATGAAGATTATTGTTTTGTCTTGCGGGGTAAGAATAAGCCGATAGGGGAGTCAAGTTTTAGCAAGGCTTTAATTAAATTAGGTTATGGCAAGGGCAAATTCACGCCGCACGGCTTTCGCGGTATGGCAAGCACGCTTTTAAATGAGCATAATTTTAATCGCGATGTTATCGAGCGGCAATTAGCTCACGTAGAAAATAATCAAGTCAGGGCGGCGTATAATCAGGCTGAATATTTAGATGAACGACGTAAAATGCTTGACTGGTGGAGCGCATATTTGGAGAATTTAATTAAATAAAAAAAATGGCGGCCTGTCCCTAATTAGCTTAGGACAACAGGCCGCTTAACAGCACGTGAATATTATATCATAGCCAGTGCTAAACGCAAGCTAATATTTAATAATACTCGTATTTAACTTTAACACCCATGCTTGCTGCTAAATCGTAGAAATATCTCCACGCGCGGCGCAAATATTTCCGGTCTTCAGGCGTTAAGCTCCGCATGAACTGCCGCTTTTCGTCTTTTGATAAGCCCGTGAGCGGTCCCATGCTCTTGATTGATTGTTTAAGCGTTTTGCGATTTCCGCCTAAATTATAATATTGCCGCAAATATCGCCGTTGATTAGCGCGGTCTTTGTAGCGCACAGCCGTCTTGAACTTGCGTAATGCTTGCCCGCGTCGTGTAATTGCTCCGCCGTCAAACGTCTTGCCGAGCGTATGCTCTTGGAAATAGCGCACTTTATCGAGTATATAGAAATATGCGCCCTCTTTCGGATCGCTTGTATATCTGAATAAGTCTTTAAAACTTCCCCAGTTTTCCCAGGTTGCGTAGTCCCTGCCCGGCTCGCCTAATAACGCGTTGACCTCGCGTGACAGGCCGAATGACTGTGCAATATAGCTCGTCATGTCG
This sequence comes from Synergistaceae bacterium, assembly GCA_017447325.1. Lineage (GTDB taxonomy): Bacteria > Synergistota > Synergistia > Synergistales > Aminobacteriaceae > JAFUXM01. The sequence continues at coordinate 2,034 of JAFSNU010000278.1, forward strand.
CGTATTATGCGCGGATGCGTCGCGTCTGGATAGAACGTCCGGCCTGTTGCAATTTCAACCGGCATTTTGAGCAGCGGCGTTAATGAGTTAAAGGCTTTATTAAACGCTGCGCTTGACGTCTGTTTTACAAAGTCTGTAACGCTTAAATTGCCGTTTATAATATCGCGTATATCTCTATAAAATGGTATCATTCCCTTGCTGTCCTGTCCTACCCAGTCATAAATGTCAAGCAACGCACCGATGCGGTCGAAATAGCTCACGCGCCCGTCAGAAGTATAGCCGAAAGTTAAATGCGGCCTGTCTTTAACTTCCGGCGGTAAATCGTCGTCAGCTCCGCCGCTGCCCGCATTAACAGCTTCGTTAAATGCTTTAATCGCGATAGACAGAGCATTAATCCATAATAAAGTCTTAGCGGTATTGTACGCTATCATCGGCGACTGTACCGCAATCCCTTTTAATACGCCTTTGGAGAAATCAAGCTTATTATTGCCGTCCCAGATGCCGTTCTTGAGCAGTCTGTAATAGCGTTTCGCGTTGACTTCAAGCCATGAATAAAACGGCACTGCAACATCACGCAAGCGCATTCCCAGCTCGCTTATGCCGTTATAGTCGCCTAAAAGCTCGTTGGAGAGCTTATAAGCCCTGTCGCGTATATTAGGTATCGCCTCTATCTCTTCACGGAGTGACGCGCCCCAGTTGTCCGGCATATGATTTTCGTTATGCTGCATCTGCTCAAGATATGATAAATACGTCGCGTATCTTAAAATATTTTCACGGAATGATGATAATTTCATAATCCCGCCGATTGAGTATTTATTAAGTGCCTTAAAAGCTCGTTTGCTCAATCTCTTAAAGTCTGCAAATGATTTAACACCGTTTAATTCTTTAGTCACGACTTTAAAATTCGGGTCTTTCGCAAGGTCAAAGAATGCTTGAGTAAAGCCGGTTGTGAAATATTGCGCCGTCTCAGAGCCTAAATCGCCGCCTCGTATTAAATACTGCTCTAACTCGCCTTCAGCTGCTTTGCCCCTAAACATTGAATTAATTAATTCGCCTGTAGCTTGTCCAACATACTTTAAACTTTGCGGGTTACCGGCTATAACCGCGTCTAAATCGCCCGTGACGTTGCGTAAATTATATTTTATAGTTTGCGTCGGACTGAATAATTGCCATAATTTCCAACCTTTAGTGATCTTGCGTAAGAACTTCTTAAACGATGCCGGCTGTTTTGCCGCTCCAAAGGCTTTTAACGTGTCGGCGACTTCTTTCGGAATAACCCACAATTTAGCCTCTTCATGTCCCATGGCCTCGGCTATTTGCTCAATCGTAAACTCTCCGAGTCCTGTTTTTGTCATAGAGACTTCCAGGCCTTGACTTAACGCTATTTGAAATCTGCTCCGTCTGCCGTCATATCCAAAAAGCCCGTGAGCGTCCGGATCAAACGCAACATAGCCCTCCGGTATTTGAATATTCCCGTCGTCAGTAATGTCGATAAGGCCGCTATTCTTCCCTATTTCTACAGGTTTTTTGAGCTTTAACTGCCGGTCAAGCCGTCCCATAACCGTATCGCCGCTCTTTATGCTGTCCTCAAGTCGTTTAACATAATCAACAGGTTCGGCTGTTTTGCTTGATTGAGTATTATTAGCCCTTGGATTTAAAATGTCCACAGCACGCCCTGAGCCGTCACCCGCGTTTTCTTCGCTCTCCGACTTCAGGCCTTTTGATTTTCTAAGCGCATCTTCACGCGCCATTTGCTCTTCAAGTATCTTTAAATAATCTTCTTGCGAGTAACTCTCAACGCTTGAATTAGCTTTATTTTTATTAAAAGCTTCGCGCAGCTTGTCGCTGATGTCGTAATTTTCTTTAATCTCGTTTAACGCCTTTAAAATCGCTAAATCTTGTAACTGCTGGCCTCTTATGTCGGCTGTAACCGCGAGATAATTTGAGTTCATGTCAAGCTCGCTGCCCTTGTATTTCTTCATGTAGCTGCGGTTCAGGACGATATTGAGTAAATCATCGAGAGTTTTAATCCCTGTAAATTCAGCTTTAGAGTTTTCCGTGCCTAAAGCTGAATTATTAGCCCGCGCCGTCATTGCTAAATCATTATTAAATAATATCTCATGATGGAAATAATGCGGGTTGCGCAATACTTTCGATAAATCGCTCAGGCCTAATTTATCTGCAAGCTCTATCATTTGTTTATTTAAATCGCTGATTGCCTGTTCATCGGCTTTAATAGCGTTTGCGACGTTTTTATTAGCTTCAGCGAGTTTAGTTATGCGCTCATAATCGGCCTTTAACGTCTCGCCGTCAAGTCCCCACGGCAATTTAGCTTCCGGCATCTCCTGTTTGCGCCACATTAAGTCGTCAACAATGCGCTTGCGCATAAATAACTCAGTTTCAGCCGGCGTTAAATTCTTAATGATTTTCTTCATGTCGTTCGTAGCTGTTGCAGTTGACGCGCTGATGCTTTGAGTAAGCCGTTTAAAAGTCTCTTTAGCATTAATTAAATTCTGCCCGCTCTTTGAGTTCTTACTTAAAGCCTTTAATCCGACGTCCTTCCAGAAATTACGCGTGCTCTCTCTAACCTGAATATCGCCGCGGCTGTTCCTAAATCTCGCCTCAGTCTCAGGATTTGTGAATAACATGCTGTCGCTGCTGCGCTTGTCTTTTATAGTCTCGCTTATTGCCTCGCTCTCGACTGACGTTGTCTCCGGCTCGTTTACAGGATGTAAATTAGTTATCATTTCGCCCCTGTTTAACGCTCTCAATCTCGCCTTTACAGCCTCTAAAACTCCGCCGGTCTTTGGCCGTCCGCGTTTTTTAGGATTAGTTATAGCCTCGCTCATGTCCGCAAGTGTCTTAACTTCCGTATTATTATTATTATTAATATGCTCTTCGCTGTCTTCAAGCACGCCCAGCTCGTTTTTAGGCCTTGCGTCTTCAGCTGCTTTAACCTCGCGTTCCGCCTTCAACTCCGCAACTTCCTGCGCGTCAATCTCGTCAGTTGTCTCGACGAAATTATTATCTTTCAGCTTATCTTCTGTTAAGTACTCGTTTGGATCGGCCTTGCCTATCTCTAAATTCGCCGCCCGCTCACTCTTCCATGACGTCATATTCTCGCCGCCGGTGTGGATATGATCGTAAACGTCATGCGCCGCTTTTGAAATATTAAAGCTTACGGCCTCGCCTTTAGAGTTGATATATTTAATATCGCGGGCTTTCTCGTAAATCGCCCTGAACCAGCCTTTAATAATCTCAAATATGCGCTTTAATCTTGAGTTGTTAGTCGGCACTTTGCCTTCCCATAAGTATTTCTCCGTTCCGGCCGCAAACTTCTCCTGCGCGTCATTCCACAAATCCCTTTCAGCCTTGCTCCAGCCTTCAGGATTGCTAAAATCTAAATCTTTAATTCCCAGCCAGTCACATAATGCGTCCCAGTCGTTACGCGCTGCTTCTGTGAGCTGAATATCGGGGTTAGTCGCCAAATCTCTGAAGTCCTGCAAGAATAAATGCGCCGTCTCGTGTAAGACTGTTGACTTATTAGCAGCTTTTAAGATATGGATTATAGCCTTGCCCTGCTTGTCAAAGTCGATTTTGCCGCGCAATACGCCGCCCTTGTCTTGATTTAGATTTTGATTTATAATTTGCTCAGAGTTGCTTGACGG
>JAFSNU010000279.1 GCA_017447325.1 Synergistaceae bacterium
CAAGATAAAGTTTATCGCAAAAATTTATTGAGCGTTGACTTTAATCATAAAAAATTAATTTATCCGCCTGAGATTAAAGGCCGCGAGCATAATAATAATTTTGACGCGCCGGAAAATTTTGTTGTGTTTGAGTGCGTGCATAGATTATTAGAGAAGGGCTACAGGCCGGAAGATATAGAGCTTGAGCGAGCCTGGCACTTGGGGCATGACGCGAAGAGCGGGCGGGCTGATATTTGCGTGAGTGATAAGAACGGCGAAGTGTTATTTATAATTGAGTGCAAGACTTGGGGCAATGAATTTAGTAAAGCTTTAAATAAAACTAAGCAGGACGGAGCGCAATTATTTTCTTACTGGCAGCAGGAAGGCTCTTGCAAATGGCTTGTGCTTTACGCGTCGGATTTTGATTTAGAGAATAATAAAATTATTTATAATGCTAAGACTATAAACTGTTCGGACGATGAAAATTATTTGCTTACTTCTCAACATGACAAAAGCACTAAATTATATCGAGACGCAAAGACTGTTGCAAAAAAATATGAAGTCTGGAAAGATACTTATAAACAGCAAATTCATGATGATTTAATATTCGCGGCTGATACTGTCGCGTATCAAATCGGAGTCAGACCGCTGCGTAAAAAAGATTTGCAGGAGTTTAATCCGGACGATAAGATTATAAATAAATTTGAAGAGATTTTGCGTCATAATAACGTGAGCGATAAAGAGAACGCGTTTAATAGATTAATCGTGCTGTTTATCTGCAAGCTCGTTGACGAGATTAATAAAAGCGATGATGACATAGTCGAGTTTCAGTATAAGCAGGGGACGGACACGTACGAGACTTTGCAGGACAGATTGCAGCGTCTGCACAGCGAGGGCATGAAAAATTTTATGGACGAGGAAATTTTTTATTTGTCTGAGGATTATCCTGATGAGTTATTTGCGCGTTATAACAGTAAGGACAGGATTAGTGCGATTAATGAATTAAAAAATAATATACGCAAATTAAAATTTTACTCGAATAATGCTTTTGCATTTAAAGAAGTTCATAATGAGAAATTATTCCAGCAGAACGGAAAAATTTTAGTCGAGATGGTGCAGCTGTTTGAAAAATATAGAATAGTCTATAACTCGAAGCATCAGTTTTTAGGTGATTTGTTCGAGCAGCTTTTGAATAAGGGCTTTAAGCAGAACGAAGGGCAGTTTTTCACGCCTATGCCGATAACGCGCTTTATCTGGGACAGTCTTCCGGTTGAAAATATAATTAAAGTTAATAAATATCCCAAAGTTATAGACTACGCTTGCGGCGCGGGACATTTTTTGATTGAGGCGATTGAAGCAGTTAATTATTTTAATGCTCTTAATAATGCTGAAGTTGAAGACGAGAGCGATAAAAATTCTTGGGTTAGAGATTCTATTTATGGCATCGAGAAAGATTATAGACTGGCAAGAGTTGCTAAAATTTCGATGTTCATGAACGGCGCGGGCGGCGGCAATATTATATTCGGCGACGGCTTAGAAAATGCGCTTGATAAAGGCATCAGGCAAAATAAATTTGATATATTGACTTCAAATCCGCCTTACTCTGTTAAAGATTTTAAACAGCATTTGGAGCTTAAGAATAATGAATTTAATTTGCTTGATAAGATCGGTTTGAACGGCGGCGAGATTGAAGTACTATTTATTGAACGCATAGCGCAGTTAGTAAAGCCTAAGGGCATAGCGGCGGTTATACTGCCGAGTTCGATTCTTAGCAGCGGCAAGAGTTATATCGGAGCGCGGGAAGAATTATTAAAGCATTTTTATATCAGGGCTATAGTGACCCTTGCAGATAAAACTTTTCAGGCGACGGGGACTAACACTGTAATATTATTTCTTGAAAAATTTACGGATATATATTCTGACTATTATTATAGCAAGGACGCGGTTCACTGCATATATAGGGGCGCAAAAATTTTGCATAATTTCTGGGGCGACAAAGATATTTTAGAGGCATATACTAAGCAAATAGGCGTTAGCTATGATGATTATATAAAATTTATAGATAAAGAGCTTTATTTAAACGAGCTTGTGATTGTAAGCGATTATTTTAAAATGTACGTTGACGCGTTTAATAACTCGTACGAGGCAAAGAAATTTAGAAATTCGACGACGTATAAGGCCATGAGCGATGATGATCAAGAAGAGGAGTATTTAAAAAGATTTTATGATTACGCGCATGTGATAGAGCGGGACAAGCTTTTATATTTCGCTCTGACCTTCGGCAAAAGGACTTTGATTATTAATTCGCCGGCTGATAAGAATTTGCAGAAAATATTTTTAGGCTATGACTGGTCAGATCGCAAGGGCAACGAGGGAATTAAAATGCTCACGCCCGGCGGCAAATTATATGACGATAAAGACAGAACGGCTGAAGACACGCTCGCGGCTGCGGTACGCAGCACGTTTAACTGCGATTTATTTGCTAATGTTTTATTAAATGACTCTCAGAGCGAGTACGCGAAATTTGTGAAAACGTGTGACATGCTGGACTTTTCGCGGGTTAGCTTTGATAAGGCACTGAGATTAAACGTTGAGAGCAATAGCAGCGAGAGCTGGGGAAAGTATGAATTAATAAAATTGGGCGATATTGCAAGCGTACAAAAGGGAACTGCTATTACAAGTTCGGATGCCGCTCCCGGGGCGTATAAAGTCGTTGCGGGCGGAAAAGATTACGCCTATACTCATAATGAATATAACAGGGACGAAAATATAATTACGATAAGTGCGTCGGGATCAGCAGGATTTGTAAATTATTGGAGCGAAAAAATTTTTGCGTCCGACTGCACGACTGTTCGCGGCCAAGACGTCACAGCTACAAAATTTATTTATTATTATTTAAAGTCGCATCAAGGCCAAATATATAATTTGCAAAAAGGAGCTAATCAGCAGCATGTTTACCCTGAAGATATAGCTAATATACCTGTGCCTGATGTACCTCAAGAAATTCAGCGTCAGATCGTAACCGAGTGCGATCAGGTCGAAAAGCAGCGCACAAGCTTGAGCAAAAGCATTGAGACTTTAAAAGGCGAGATTGAAAATATATTTAGCGAACTGGACGAACTTGCTGTTTCAGGTAAGAAATTAAGCCTCGCTGATGCGTCAAAATTTAATGTATCAATCGGCAAGCGTGTGCTTAAGAGTCAGCTTGTTCAAGACGGAGCGATACCTGTTTACAGCGCGAATGTATTAGAAGCTTTTGGATATTTAGACGAGCTTTTGATTACAGATTTCTCCGTGCCGTCCATATTATGGGGAATAGACGGAGACTGGATGACAAATTACATGCCGGAAGAATGTAAATTTTATCCTACGGATCACTGCGGAGTGCTTCGCTGTAAGACGCTTGACGTGAGCCCGCGTTACATGGCTCATATTCTTAATGCTGAAGGTAAGAAGATTGGCTTCTCACGAGCACACCGCGCTTCAATCGACAGAGTGCAAGGCATAACTTTCACAGTCCCGAACCGTGAAGTTCAAGATAGGAAAATATCACAGATCGAGCAGCTCGAGGCAAAGATCGCTCATGCAGAAGCTAATTTAAAAATTTTAGCAGGCAAGTGCGCGAGTATATTAAATAATTATTTGAATTAAATTAAAAATATTAAAAAATATTTAAATAGTATAATAAAGCTAAATTAATTTAAAATTTTTA
>JAFSNU010000280.1 GCA_017447325.1 Synergistaceae bacterium
TATTATAGCAATCTCGTTAAACGAGACTTTAATTCCCATGACGAGCGTCGCGGCTGATAGGCTAATGCGCTATGAGATTATGAAAAATCAAACGGCGGCTGTGCAGGAAAAAGTATTTTTAAAGACTGCTGAGAAGGGCGAGCTGAAGCGAGTGCTTTATATCGACAGAATGGACACGGCCAAGGGCGAGATGAGCGGCGTTATAATTCATGAATTTGAAAAGGACAAAATGGTCAGGACTTTGACGGCTCAGAAAGGCGTCTGGCAGAAAGAACACGAGAACGAGCCCGGGCAGTGGTGGATCGAGGACGGGCGGCTTTACGACGTTAAAGACGACGGCCAAGTTAGTTTATTATTAAAATTTGACAGACAGATTTTAGCATTAAATCTTTCGCCGGAGCAGTTACAGCGCAGCACACGCAAACCTGCGGACATGAGCGCGCATGAATTATGGGCGTATATTAAACAGGCTGACTCAGTCGGAGCGAACGTCGCGAAACTCTGGGTGATGTTTCACTTGAAGCTTGCCGTGCCTTGGGCTTGCGTTATTATGGCTGTATTGGGCGCGGGCTTCGGCGCAATTCAGAAAGGCCGCGGGCGTTCCGGCTCCGGCGTCGGCTTTGGAATAAGCGTTGTAATAGTCTTTGCGTATTATGTCGTGATGAGCATGTGCAGGGCTCTCGGTGAATCTGGAGCTTTGCCGGCTTTATTAGCTGGCTGGATGCCGAATTTAATATTCTTTGCGGTCGCTTTATTCTTTGCGCTGAGAGTAGATAAAATTTAAATTTTTAAAGCATGAATAATAATATAGCACTAATAGCAGGCGAGGGCGCGTTGCCTGTAGCTATTGCTAAAAAATTAAACAGGCCTTTAATTTTGACGTTAAGAGACAAGCGCGATGCTGAGATATTAGAGCCTTATGCAAGTAAAATAGTTAGAATGAACGCGCCGAATTTAGGAAAGTGCGTTAGAGAGATGAAAAATTTCGGAGCTGATACTTTAATCATGGCCGGACGGGTTGCTAAAAAATTTATTTACTCGATGCCGCTTGTGATTTTATTTGACAAATTAACGCGCTCTGTTGTAAAGCAAAGCATCAGGGACGATCACGCATTATTAGGCGCAATAGTGAAAGTCTTTGAGCGTGAAAATATTAAAGTCATCCCGTACTGGCAAATTCTTCCGGAGTTTATAGCGGCTCAGGGCAAATTATCTTCGCGTGAGCCGAGTTTAAACGAGTTTAAAGATATAAATTATGCTAAAGAAATTTTGCGCGTGACGCTGCCTTGTTCTTTTGGACAGGCTATTGCAGTGTCGGGCGGGTGCGTTCTTGCTGTCGAAGCTATGGAGGGAACGGACGAGATGATTAAACGCGCGGGAAATTTATTAGGGCGTAAAAGCAGCGGCGTTGTCGTGAAGATGATTAGACAAGATCAGGATTTAAGATATGATTTGCCGACGATAGGCATTAAGACTATAGAATTAATGCACGAGGCCGGCTTGACTTGTTTAGCCGTCGAAGCCGGAAAGACTTTAATAATTGAGCCTGATGAAACTTTAAATTTAGCAGGCAAATATAATATTGCGGTCTGGGGAATTTAAATTTTAATTTAAATTTTATTGCGGCTTTGAGTGTGAAAGATTTTGCGGAGTTGAAATTAAGTTATGAAAAATATTTTTATAAGCTGCGGCGAGCCGAGCGGAGATTTATACGCGGCTGACTTTGCAAGCGCGTTATTAAAGCTTGATAATAATTTAAAAATCTGGGGAATGTACGGCCCTAAGACCGAGAAAATTTTAAATAATAAAGCGGTCTGGAGTTACGAAGAATTAAAGTTAATGGGATTTCTTGAAGTCCTGCCGGCTATACCCAGAATTTTAAGATTAAGGCGTAATATAATAGAAGAAGTTTTGAAAAATAATTCGGACTGCGCTGTATTAATTGACTGTCCTGATTTTAATTTATTATTAGCAAGCGGGCTGCGCAAGGCCGGATTTAAAAATAA
>JAFSNU010000281.1 GCA_017447325.1 Synergistaceae bacterium
ATCCAGAAATAGCCCGAGTCGCCCCAGTTAGTTCCCCAACTGTTTTTAACAAGCCATGCGCCGTTGCTTTTCGGTTGAGGATTAAAATTAGACGCTTCATAAGTATCGTCCCAGCCGACTAATAAAACTGCGTGATTTGTGCTTGAGCCAGAGTCCGGATAATAATAAGCCATGCCGTTTGCCGTTTTATTATAGGCCGTGTCTCTATTATAATCGCTCTCGTCCTGCAAATTATCTAAATTATTTTGCAAATTATCTTGTGACGACACGTCATTAGACAAAAACGAGCCGCTTGTCACCGCCGTAGTCTGACCGTACGAGTAATAACTTACTTGAACCGCGCCGTAGTCCTGAATCATTTGCTTTATATTGCTGCGGTTGCTTGACGTAACTTCTCCAAGCTCGTAAGTTTCTTTCAGGAAAAGCGTTTTAGAATATTTAGCGTCTTCAGGATTGCCGGACGGCTTTGTATAGCTTGACTTATTGCTTGAATAAGAAATCGACAAGTTCGGATACGGCAATATAGCCTCTGTAGTCGGGCCGCCTAAGCGCGATAATAACGCGATGCTTTGAGTCGAGTTGCCGCCTTGATCTAAATAAATATCCCCTCCGTAATTAGGCGTGTTGCGTGTAAAAGATTTTCCAGCTCTTGAATCGCCATATACAAAATAGGCCATGTGAAATTCTGACAAGTCCAAATTGCCCAAAGAATTTTTAAGCGCGTTGGCCTCTAAAGCGCCTATTGCAGCATGAGCCCAGCATGTGCCGTAGCCGCCCTGATTCTTTATGCTCGTTAAATAACTTGACTTGTAAGACGACGGAAGCGAACTCGCCATTAGCCTCATAGACCCGCTGTTTTTTAAAACCGGCGGATCGTCGTTTAAATGCGACTTGTCAATCGGGTCGGGGATATAGCCGCGCGGCTCTATATCTTCCGAGTCAATCAGGCCGTTATTAATCGCTTCTTGTTCTTCTGCCCAGTCCAAAAATTCCTGGCTTGGCTGAGCCTCTTCCGGCTCTAATTCTTCAGCCAGCAAGGCCGAGTTAAACGTGAAAATTAAAGTGAAGATTAAGATGTAACTTAAAATTTTTTTAATTTTCATAAAAACTCCTCCCTTTATGCAATATATAAAAATAAAATATAAGCGAAAATAAATTAACTTAATTAATTATTTTCGCTTATAAAATATTTTTTTGCAATAATTTAAAATTTTAATTTAATTTTGCGAGCTCCTGCCATAATTCTTTTTGCTTCGCGTTTAGAGTTCTCGGAATATCAATTCTAATTATTACATAAAGATCGCCGCTGTCTTTTCCGCCGCGTTTAGGCAAGCCCTTGCCTCTTAATCTTAATTTCTGTCCGTCCTGAGTGCCGGGCGGCATCTTCATCGTGACGCTGCCGAATAAAGTTTCGACTTGAATATCTCCGCCGAGTGCCGCGTCCCAAGGCTTGACTTTTAATTCACGCGTTAAATCATAATTATTAAAATTAAAAATTTTGTGCTTAGCTAATTTAATTTTCACGTAAATATCTCCGCCGTTGTCAGCCTTGCCCGGTAATTTTATTTCAGAACCGTCTGTAATTCCAACGGGAAGATTAACGTTTAAAGTTCTCCGGCCTGAAGCAGTTTTTAAAATTAAGCTGTGCGTCCCGCCGCGCATCGCATCTTCCAAACTTAATTCAAGTTCAACGTTTAAATCCCGCTGCATAGGCGAACGCCTTGTATAGCCTGAAGAATTAAAAATATCGCCCAGGCCGCCGCCGAATAAAGTATTAAAGAAGTCGCTGAAGCCGCCGCCGGCTCCGGAGCCGTTGCCGAAGTCCATATGAATATTGCCCCAACCCGGCGGAGGAGTAAAGTCCTGTCCTGCCTGCCAGTTCATGCCGAGCGTGTCATACTTTTGCCGCTTGTCAGGGTCTTTCAAAACTTCATAAGCCTCGTTGATCTCTTTATATTTTGCCTCAGCGTTCTTTTCTTTCGACACGTCCGGGTGATACTGCTTCGCGAGCTTGCGATAAGCCTTGCGAATTTCGTCGCTCGACGCCTTCCTGTCTACGCCTAAAATTTCATAATAATCTTTATACTGCACTCCCATAATTCTCTGCCTCTTTTATCAATAAATTTTATTAACTAATCTTGACTTTTATTAAAACGTCAATAGTATAGCACTGCGAATTATAAAATCAATTAAAAATTTAAAATCATTAAAATTACTAAATAATTATGTTATAATTGCTTGCAGTTAAAAATTTTAAATTAATAGCTTAAGGAGTGTTTAATGCCTAACAAAACTGTAGCGCAGAATCGCAAGGCGCGGCATGATTATTTTATATTCGACACGTACGAGTGCGGAATTGTTTTAACCGGCACTGAGATTAAGAGCGTGCGAGCCGGAAATTTAAATTTAAAAGATTCTTATGCGTCTTTCGAGAAGGGAGAATTATGGCTCACGGGCGTACATATTTCGCCTTACGACAAAGGCACGTATTACAATCATGAGCCGGAGCGCGACAGAAAATTATTGCTTCATAAGCGCGAATTAATAAAGCTTAAAAATAAAATTCGCGAAAAGGGCTTGACGCTTGTGCCGCTTGCAGTTTATATTAAAGACGGCAGACGTGCGAAAGTAGAGTTAGCTTTAGCCCGAGGCAAGACTGCGCACGACAAGCGCGACGCAATAGCCGACAGAGATGCGAAGCGCGACATCGCCCGGGCAGTCAGAGTTAAGCAAGGCTCAAAGAGCTATGATTAAAATTAAATTTTAAATTTTAAAACGGGGGCGACAGGTTTCGACGGCATATGGAGGGTCTGACGGAGCAGGTCGAGTAAAGTCTGTAAGTCTCGTTAAACATTCGGACAAGACGATAAACGTCGAAAATAATTACGCATTGGCGGCTTAGGCCTGCCACGTCGAAGGATAGACTAATCCGCTGGTCTGCCGGAGGCGTCATTTAGGCGGATGCTTTGCTTAAAGTCGGATTTTGCTTGAGTGAAAAAGATTAAGAAATCTTGGAAGAGAGAAGGTCGTTTCCTGTCTAACTCTTGACGACAATCATCAGGGAACTAAGCCTGTAGTGCTGTCACGATTGGCCTATGTCGGACGGGGGTTCGATTCCCCCCGCCTCCACCAGATAATTTCTCGACTTAAATTTTAGGCGAGTTAGAAATATAAATTCAGAAAAAGGGGGTTTAACGTGAAGTTTTTAGTTTCTATTACCATTATGTGTGTTCTTGTTTTATCGGAAGCATGTTATTCGAAAGAAATTTCAGATGTTGCTTATGCGAATTTATCAAAATCTCAGGTATGTAATATTTATATGCCGAATGATAAAGAAAATAACGGAGTAATAATTCTTGTTCACGGAGGGGGATTTGCATTCGGAACACAAAATGATGAATTGATTAAACCTGTAATAGTTAAAGCTATTGAAAGAGGCTATTGTGTTGTTGCTGCCGATTATCGTAAAAGTTCAGAGGCAATATTTCCGGCAGCTATAGCTGATATTAAGGCTTTAGTGCGTTGGGTTAAAGCCAATGCATGCCAGTATAATTTTAACATTAGCAACATCACAATCTGGGGAGAATCTGCTGGAGCATATCTTTCTGTTATGACTGCTCTTACTCCTGAAGCGGAATTGTTAAATGGTAATTTATCTGATAATTTAGAATACTCCTCATCAGTTAGAAACCTTGTGAGTTTTTATGCTCCGATTGAATTTTACACGATGGACATAGAATTTGAAGAACTTGGACTTTCTGAATGTGCTAATCACAACAATGTTGATTCGTTTGAGAGTAAATTTCTCGGTCAGTCATTAAGCAAAGACAAGAATGAAACTTACAAAACTTACTGGGAAAATTATTTTACATATGATGTCGGATTGAAAAAAGTTTGGATTCAAGCAGGTTCAAATGATCGGAATGTGCCCTATACGCAATCCAAAAATCTTGCTGAAAAGCTGTCTGAAAAACTGACAGGAAAAGTGCATTATAATTTGATTTATGATGCAGGACACATGGATCAAGCATTTTATACTGACAAAAACTTAAATGCAATATTTGACTATCTCACTTCTCAAGATTAAATCCTTATTGTTGATCATGCCGATATTAGTTTTAGAAGTTCATTGACTATACAAATGATACGCAGGATTTAATTCTGAGAACATCAGGTTAGAGCATTCGAATTTTCACTCACAATCATATTTGTTTGACCTTTAATGCTTGATTATAACTAAGAATTTTTGATTTTCAGAATTATTAGGTCGTGAGTTTCTTTGGTTACGCTCCGCCTCCACCAGAAGAACTCTCGGCTTAAAATTTAGCTGAGTTAAAAACATAAAGCATTAAAAATAAGGCGTCTCTAGAAAATCTAACGGGAGACGCTTTTAAATTTGTGAGTTTTATTTAATTTTTAAATTATAAATTTTGTTTTGCAGGTTTGAAAGAAATTTCCCTGCGTGTGCTCCGTCCATTTGTGTATGATGAAATTGAAATGATACGGATAAATAATATTTAAAGAATTTCTTTTTGTATTTACCCCATATCATAAAATGATTATTGAATATTCCGCTGTTCATACCAACTGCGCCGTCAATTTCTGTATCCATAATTGCTGATGTCCCGATAATCATATTATTATCTGATAGATCTCTATCCCTGCAGCTTTCAGCGACTTCGGCCGTGTATTTCAAATATTCCTTATTGAAAATATTTATATCCTCTGAAAATAGAATATCGCAAGAATTCACTTCACCAATTTTATTTTTCACGATCGTATTTACTGCAATAGCATCATATTGTATAAGTTTAAATTCTACAGGCAAAATATAAAATTCTTTGATAGAAACCGCAGCTTTTCCAATGCAATAATCAAGCAGCATATTGAATTTCAAATGATGTTTTCTGCTGATTTTAATCAAATTAGTAACATCAATTTTTTTGAAAAACGTTACCATAGGATTAGGGGCTTTTATCCAAAGTTCATAAGCTGCTGCTCTTGTTGTATCTTTCGGCTGAATTTCTTTTTTCATTTCTTATTTAATCCTCTATCGACGACACTAATTTTTAAGTATTATATAGCAAATTTTAATAAATCACAATACAAGTCATGTTAGGTCGTGAGTTTCTTGGGTTACGCCCCGCCTCCACCAAGACTTAAAATAAATCAATAAAATTTTTATATAATTTAATCTAAAAGATCGCTAACAAGCGGGCTTTTATTATTTCTACTCTCAAATTTAATCCAAAGTGTATGCATATAATGAAGCTAAAAGACACACAATTATTTTAATATTTTTTATGTGTATATTGGAGGGGTAAAAGCATGAAGCAAGCTGCTTTACCTGACGCTAAAATTAAAAAGACAAGGCAAAAGATAAAAGATATATATTAACTGATGGCCAAGGGCTCGGGCTTGAAATCATGCCGACAGGTTCGGAATTCTGGCGGTTTGGTTATCAGTGGACTATATCCACTAACATAGCAAAGACAAGAGCGGCAGAGGCAGCAGCAAGAATGGAAGGGGCTTGAACACAAAAGACGGCGTTCATTTCGCTTGCCGGGCAGTCTCTTAGATAACCTGACTGAAGAGTGTAAGACACAAGAGATTATAGAGCATGTAATGTTCTGCGAATGACAAACCCATGTTCGCCTATCACGGAATGATCAAGACGACTTCAGCTTTCTGCGGTCTGCCATGTCATGAGGAAATTTTGGACAAGGACACGACGGGCTGTCAGCTTGAAGTTGAGCTGATGGCTGAGCCGACAGGAATGAAGCTCCATATCGACTACAACTCCGGAAAATATTCGCGCTCATTTATTGAAAGTTTTGCAAGTACTTATGAGAACGTCCTAAATCAATTCATGAGCCGAGAATATATTAAAGACATTGAGCCGGCTGATGAAAAACAGCTTGAAATTTTAGACAGCTTTAATGATACTGAAGTCCCCTATGACGACACGCAGACTATAGTATCACTGTTCAGAAGGGCCGCGAGTGAAAACGCTGACAGAACGGCAGTGATATTTAAAGATATTAAGCTCACATATCGCGAGTTGGACGACATAACGGAACGTATCGCCGGATATATTGCAGATAAAGGCCTTGGACGCGGGGACGTCGTATCGATATTAATTCCGCGGGACGAGTATATGCCCACCGCGTCAATCGGGGTATTAAAGTCCGGCTGCGCATATCAGCCGCTTGATCCGACTTATCCGCCGGAGCGTCTAAACTTTATGATTAATGACAGCGGCGCAAAGCTACTCATCACAACCGAAGAGTTAAGACCGTTAATCACAGATTATAACGGGAACGTGCTGATATTAAGCGAGATAGCGTCACTTCCTGCGGCAAATGCTGAATTGCCTGAGATTAAGCCTGAAGATTTATTCATCCTGCTTTACACGTCCGGCTCTACTGGAACGCCCAAGGGTGTAAGGCTCACGCACGGCAATCTCGTCTGCTTTGTCAACTGGTATCACCGTTACTATAATTTACAGCCTGAGGACTGCGTTGGGCAATACGCCTCGTATGGCTTTGATGCCTGTATGATGGACATGTATTCGCCGTTGACTATTGGCGCGTCAATGTGCGTCATTCCTGAGGAGATGCGGCTTGATTTGACGGCTATTAACGAATATCTTGAGAAAAATCATGTTACACACCAGTTCATGACAACTCAAGTCGGGCGCCAGTTCGCCGTGAATATCGAGAATAAAAGCCTGAAGCACCTATCCGCCGGCGGGGAGAAATTAATATCGCTTGAGCCGCCAAAAGGCTGCACGCTTCATAATACTTACGATCCCACTGAAATTACAGTCTCGTCTAATATACGCGAATTGACGCATGATGACGCAGTAACCGTCGGACGTCCGTTGCCGAACGTTAAAGAATTTATCGTTGACAGCGACGGCAACGAGCTGCCGTTCGGCGTAGTCGGAGAATTATATATAGGCGGCATCGGCGTTGCTGTCGGCTATCACAACCTTCCGGAGATGACTGCGGAGCGGTTTATAGACTATCGCGGCACGCGCGTTTATAAGTCCGGCGACTATGCACGCTGGAAGGACGGCGGCAACGTCGAGATACTTGGACGTAAGGACAATCAGGTCAAGCTTCGCGGCCTGCACATAGAGCGCGGCGAAGTTGAGAGTGCTATAGCGAAGGCCGAGGTCGTGAAGAGCGCCGCTGTTAAGATTAACTCTATAATATGCATAATATGCGCCTGCTTCACAGCTGACAGACCGATGAATATAGCAGCCGTTCGAGACGAGATCGGCAGGACTTTGACGAAATACATGGTCCCGACGGCGCGGCTGCAGCTTGACAAGATGCCCATGACACCCAACGGCAAGACGGACTTGCGGGCTTTGCCGGAGGCCGTTATCGAGCGCAGCGTGTCAGAATCAGCCGCAAACGACGCGGAGCGGGCGTTCTGCAAAATATTCGGAGAGATTTTACAGCTTGAGCAGGTCGGAGCGACTCTTGGCGGGACATCGCTGTTAGTGACGCGCGTAATGATAGAGGCTGAGAGGGCCGGCTGCCGCGTTACGTTCCAGAACGTGTTCTCCCGTCCTACGCCAAGAATGCTTGCTGGATTGTTCATTGACGAGGCTAATGCGGCCGCTGAGCCGGAGCATTATGACGAGATACGTGACTACGATTACACGAAACTTCAGGCTATTCTTGACGCCAATACTTTAGAGAGTTTTAAATCAGGGACACGGCAGCCGCTCGGCTATACTTCTCACCGGCGCGGCGGGCTGTCTCGGCATTCACATACTCCGCGAATTTGCGGCAAAGTCTATTGCTTACTGCGCGGCAAGAGCGGTTTCACAGCAGAAGAGCGGTTAAAAGGCCAGCTGTTCTATTACTTTGAAAGGCCGTACGATGAGCTATTAGGCAAGCGTCTCTTTATAATTGACGGCGATATCACGAAGCCGATTGATAAACTCCCCGTCTCAACTGTGATTAACTGTGCGGCTGTAGTAAAGCATTTCTCCGCCGGAACTGACGGAACTGAGATCGAGGACGTAAATATAGGCGGCGTTAGGAATTTAATTGACTATTGCCTTGCGAATAACGCACGTTTAATTCAGGTCTCGACCATGAGCACCGTCAGCATGGGCATGAGCAACGGCGAAGTTTTCAAAGAAGGCCGGATGATCGGCGAGCGCGACTTATATTTTAATCAGCTGTTGCACTCTAAATTTTTGGCGGAGCGTCTTGTGCTTGAGGCTGTGGCTGATAAAGGCTTTGGCGGCACGGTATTCAGACGGCGAGTTCCAGATTAATAACGTCACGAATTCAGCTATGGCGCTGCTTGGCGTTTGTCCCTATGAGCAGCTTGACGTGCCGATGGAATTCTCGCCGATTGACGAAGTTGCAAAGGCGATATTAATTCTCAGCCGGACACCGCGCGAGTGCGTTATCTTCCGCCCGTACAATCACAACGCCATTTTATCGGGCAACGTGTTTAAAGAAATGGCGAAACTGGGGCTTCCCGTGAGGCCTGTCGAACGTGAGGACTTTGACGCAGCAATGGCTAAGGCCGGCGATGACCCAGTGAAAGCTAAGCTATTAACCAGTATGCTGGCCTATCAGAGCGGCGGCAAGCACGGCGCACACATCCCGCGCCATAATACTTATACAATGCAGGTGCTTTATAGGGCCGGTGACGTCATGGGACTACGTGTCACAGTTCATCAGCGTCATTAAGGCTCTGGGATTCTTTGAATTCTAAAGGCTTTTATTTAATCGGCGAAAGCCCAGCATTTAGGGCTTCGCCATTTATTAAGCTTGCGCGACTATTATATTGCCTCAGGCTGGCATTCCATGCTGCTTAACTCAAAGGCTTAAGAAATACGGCTATGCTAACGGCGAACCGGACGGTTATATCTGCGAGACGCCCGTCTTCGAACTCGTACCCATGTTACTTAATGCGCTATTCTAAAATTTAATTAAGCTGCGCTTTAATATCCCGTTCATGCACGCGATCGCGACGCCGTAATTAACAATTTCAACTCCGGCCTCGCAGGCTTTATTAATTCTGTTCGCCATCTCGCGGTCATTAAGCATACAGCCGCCGCAGTGAATTATTAAATCATAATTCTTAAGCTCGTCTAAGTCCGGGAACTCGCCGCCGGATGTAAATTTAAATTCTGGAACAGCTTTCGTGAATTTCTTAATTAAAGCCGGAATCTTAACCGTGCCTATGTCGCCGCATTGTCTGTGATGCGTGCAGCCTTCCGAAATTAAAACTTTGTCGCCGGGCTTCAAGCTTGATAATTTATTCGCGCCGCGAACTAAAGTCTTTAAGTCGCCTTTATATCTCGCGAATAAGATCGAGAAGGACGTTAAATAAATATCGCTCGGCGTGTCTTGATCAACGCGTTTAAATGCCTGCGAGTCAGTGACGACTATTTTAGGCTTTATAAATTTTAAAATATCTTTCAGCTCTTCCGGCTGGCAAGTTAAAGCTATACAATGCGCGTCGAGTATATCCCGTATCACTTGCTGCTGCGGCAAAATCAAACGGCCTTTCGGCGCACTCTCGTCGATCGGAATGACTAACACGACTATATCATTAGGCTCTAATAAGTCTGCAATTAAACGCTTGTCATTAACGGCCTTGCTCTTCGCGAGCGCGGCGATCTTAATTTTTAAATTTTCTATATTAAGTCCGTTTAACGCGCTAACATAAATTTCATTTTCACGCTCCGGCTCCGGCACTTCAAGCAATAAATCAGCTTTGTTATGCGCAATTATATACGGTATATTTCTTTCGTTGAATAAATTTATTAAGTCTTGATTAAAGTTTACATTAAAATCATTTTCCGGATTAATCGAGTTCACAACCAAGACCGCTATATCGCACTGCGCTAAAATCTCGCGGGTCTTCTTGACGCGAAGCTCGCCTAAAATTTCAGAATCGTCGTCGAAGCCAGGCGTGTCGATAATTAATACCGGCCCGAGCGGCAATAACTCCATAGCCTTTTTAACCGGGTCTGTAGTAGTGCCTTTAATCTCGCTCACTACGGACAAGTTTTGCCCCGTGATTTTATTCACGAGGCTCGACTTTCCAGCGTTGCGTATTCCGAAAAATCCTATATGAACTCTCTCGCCCGACGGCGTTTCATTTAAACTTGACATTATTAATTATTTAAAATATTTAAAATCTAAAATCGCGCTTGTCGGAATTTTTAATTAATTCGATATTCTCACGAGCGACCTTGCGCGTGTTCTCATTCGGAATTTTCTCAAGCTCTCGCTCTATCATCTCATAGCCTTTTGCTCGCGTCTCAGGCTTTGCGTAGTCAACTAAATATTCGGCTAAAGTCATTAACGCGTTCGGATGACAGAAATTTAAAATCTGCCCGGACTTGCAGAAGCTCATGAACCGGTCGCCCGTTCTTCCCGCGCGATAACAGGCAGTGCAGAATGACGGTATATGACCGTTGTCTATCAGCCATGCGATAACTTCGTCCAAAGTTCTTTGATCTGACACATCGAACTGCTCGGTGTCATGCGGACGTTCTTCCTGCGTGTATCCGCCGACTGAAGTTCGAGAGCCGCCGCTGACCTGCGAAATTCCAACTCTTAACATTTTAGATCTCACGGCCTCATTCTCTCGCGTTGAGACTATCATTCCAGTGTAAGGCACGGCAATTCTAATGCATGCGGCGATTTTAGTAAAAATCTCGTCGGGAATTGAATTATTAAAGTCGTCAGGATTAATATCGTCGGCTGGCTTGACGCGCGGCACGCTTATCGTGTGCGGCCCTACGCCCTGCGTTGCTTCAAGATGCTCGGCGTGCATTAATAATCCTGCGAACTCATATTTATAGCCCTCAAGTCCAAATAAAACTCCAAGGCCTACGTCGTCAATACCGCCCTGCATTGCCCTGTCCATTGCCTCAGTGTGATAATTATAATCATGCTTCGGCCCGGTCGGATGCAGCTCTAAATAACGTTCTTTATTGTAAGTCTCTTGAAATAAAATATATGTGCCTATGCCGGCTTCTTTAAGTTTTCGATAATTCTCGACCGTCGTCGCGGCTATGTTCACGTTCACGCGTCTAATATCGCCGTTCTTGTGATGAACGCTGTAAATAGTTTTAATGCAGTCCAAAATATATTCAATCGGATTATTAACCGGGTCTTCGCCGGACTCTATTGCAAGTCTCTTGTGTCCCATGTCCTGAAGCGCAATTACTTCGGCCTTGACTTCATCCTGCGTTAACTTCTTTCGGGGTATAGTCTTATTTTTCGTGTGATACGGGCAGTACAAGCAGCCGTTAATGCAATAATTAGACAAATACAGCGGCGCAAACAAAACTATTCTATTGCCGTAAAACGCTAATTTAATCTCTTCGGCGACTTCGTACATCTTCGCAATTTTATCAGGCAGCTCACAGGCTAATAACACGCTCGCCTCTCTATGCGTCAAGCCGGAGCAGTGACAGCCCTTGCCGTTAGCATTAATTTTAGGCCGAGCCTTCTCGAGCAATGCGTCTATTAATTCAACATTATTTTTATTTGCTTCAGCGTATTCAAGCGTCGCTAAAATCTCGTCATGATTAATAAATTCGTCGGCGCATAAAGACTTCACGTTATACTCAAAACTCATTTTAAAATTATCCCCCTCAACTTTCGGGTCAGAATTTTATTTAATTAAATCTTTCCCGTTAGAATTAATATTATAAATTATAATATAATTTAATTTAAATTAAAGCAAAGCGAGTGAAAATTTTCTATCATGAAGAAGTTTTTGCAGATTGTAATCGGCATTGCAGTTATAATTGCAATTTGTTTCGGACTGGGCAAGCTCAGGCCTACGCGCGAGCAAGCTCCAGAGCCGGAAGTAATAAGGCCGGTTAGAGCAATTCGTATTATGAATAATTCTAACGCGAATTACGTCAAGAATTATTTCGGAACGTTGCGGGGCGGCAGGCGCGTTGACTTGTCGTTCAGGGTCTCAGGCACTTTAAACAAAATCTTAATCGACAAGGGCGCGAGTGTTAAGAAGGGCGATTTATTAGCAGTGCTTGACAAGCGGGATTTTAATACAAATCTTAAGCAGGCTCAGAGCGCACAGGCTCAGGCTCATGCGCAGTATAACGACGCTGTGACAAATTTCAGGCGTTATGAGAATTTGTACAAGCAGCGCGCTGTGTCTAAAGCTCAGTACGATGCGGCAAAGACGCAAGTTGAAGTTACTCGCTCAGCCATGAACGCCGCAGCAGCTAAGACGGCTTCAGTGCGCGACGCTTTAAAAGACACGGAACTTCGAGCTCCGTTTGACGGAGTTATCGCTGACAGAATGGTCGAAAACTTTCAGGACATCAACGCGAAGCAGGCGATTTTCAGCTTGCAGGATATATCGACGCTTGAAATCGTGTTTAATATCCCTGACAACGATATTTTATTATCGCCATTGCCGAATGACGTGTCGCTTGAAAAGATGACAGCGAACGACGGCGAGAAGTTATTCAGGCTCAGGGCACGTTTCGAGGCAATTCCTGACAGAGAATATACGTTAAAATTGAAGGAGTTCACGGCTCAAGCTGACGCGCGGACTAACACTTATCCGGTCACGGCGACGATGCCCCAGCAAGAGGACCTGACGTTTCTGCCGGGCATGGCCGTTAACGTCGAAGCGGTGTTTTTCCCGGAGTTAGTAGCGGCGACGAGCGGCGGCGAGAATAAATATATAGTTCCGGCGGCGGCGATTTTAAATTTAAACAACAAGAATTACGTTTGGAGATTTAACAGCTTTGGAGCGGGGAATAACACCGGCGAAGTTTCGCGCGTTGAGATAAATATAGTAGGTCCCAAGAACGGCGGCGCTTTTGAAATCGAGAGCGACAAATTAAACAATCAGGATGTTATAGTGACGGCCGGCGTGAATTTCCTGCGCGACAATCAGACAGTTCGTGTATTCAGCGAGGCTAAGTAAATTAAAATGGATATTGCACGTGCGAGTATCAAACGCAGGTTAGTAGTTTTATTTATATGCGTTGTCATGGCTGTTGCCGGAATTGCGGCGTATTTTGAGATAGGCAAGCTTGAGGATCCGAGTTTCACTATCAAGACTGCCGTTATATCTGCAGCATATCCCGGCGCGAGTTCTTACGAAGTTGAGCAGGAAGTCACGGCGCGAATTGAGGACGCTGTCCAGGCGATGGGTGAAGTCAAGCGTATTAAATCGAACTCTTATCCCAACATGGCGACGATTTACGTTGATATTAAAGACGAATACACTTCGAAAGAGCTGCCGCAAATCTGGGACAAGCTAAGGCAGAAAGTCAACGACGCTCAGATTAATATGCCTTCGGGCTGTGTGATAAATATTAATAACGATTACGGCGATGTTTACGGGCAATATTACGCGCTTGTCGGCGACGGCTACACGATGAAAGAGTTATGGGACTATGCGGACTTTCTAAAGAAGAATTTAGTTTTGGTTCCGGGCGTTGCGAGTGTGAAAATTTTGGGCGAACAGGCCGAGAGCATTTATATTGAGTTCACGGCGAGCCGCCTTGCTGCTATAGGTCTGTCGCCCGAGACTGTAATAAATATTTTAAATCAGCAAAATAGTCTTTCGGCTGTAGGACAGGCTGAGTTCGGCGATCGTTATATCAGAATTTCGCCGACGGGAGCTATATTTAACGTTGAAGATATAGATGACTTAATTATCGGAGGTTCGGGCGGAAATTTGACGAGGCTTCGCGACATTGCGAGCGTAAGGCGCGGCTATGTTGAAAATCAAAGCTTGAAGATGAAATTTAACGGGCGGCCGGCTTTAGGCTTGGGCATATCATGCGTCGAGGGCGGCAATGTCGTTACCATGGGAAACGCTGTCAAAGCCAGATTGAAAGAGCTTGAAGAATTTAGACCTGTCGGAATTGAGCTTAATGAAATTTATATGCAGTCTGATCAGGTCGCCAAGTCTGTTAATGACTTTATTATAAATTTAATAGAGTCGCTGGCTATAGTTGTAGGCGTGTTGTTAATATTTATGGGACTGCGCTCGGGCTTGATAATCGGAGCAGTTTTATTATTGACAGTTGCGGGAACTTTGGCAATCATGAACGCGTCCGGAATATTTTTGCAGAGTGTTTCGCTTGCGGCGTTAATAATTGCGTTAGGCTCGCTTGTTGATAATGCTATAGTCGTAACTGAAGGAATGCTTGTCGGAGTTGAGCGCGGAATGACACTCGAGGACGCGGCGAGCGACACGGTTAATGGCTCTGTCTGGGCGATGCTCGGCGGAACTATAATAGCAGTCTTAGCGTTCGCGCCGATTGGACTTTCGCCTGACTCGACCGGCGAATTTTGCCGCAGCTTGTTTCAAGTTATAGGCATCTCTATGATATTAAGCTGGGTTACAGCTGTAACTATAACGCCGGTGTTCGGCAAGATAGGCCTTAAAGTTAAAGTTATTGACGCGTCTAATTCTAATCAGGAAGACCCGTACGATAAATTTTTATTTAGAGCTTATAAAGCATTTTTAAAGGGTTGTTTAAAATATAAATATATAACTTTGCTTGCGACTATCGGACTATTTGCCGGAGCTCTATGGCTGTTAACGCAACTGGACATGTCGTTCTTCCCTGACGCTGACAGTGTATATTTTACGGCTGATATATACAGCGATGAAGGCACGTCGATTAACGAGCAGGAGAGACGCGCGGACAGACTTGTAAATTATTTAATCACGAAGCCTGAAGTTAAACAAATTTCGGAATTTGTAGGCGGCGGCGGCTTGAGATTTATGCTGACGTACTCTCCGCCGGAATCTAACACTGCATACGCGCAGTTATTAGTCGAGCTTAAAAATTCTGAAAATGCGCGGAAAGTATTTTTAGACGCACAAAGATATATTGACGAAGAGATGCCTGAGATGTCCGGCGTATGCAAAATGTTCTCGAAAGGAAGCGGCGGCGGCCCGAAGATTGAAGCGAGATTTTACGGCTGGGAGACGGACGCGTTAAGAGCTTTGGCCGAACAGGCACGGCAGATTTTAGAGGACGACCCCGCTCATAATTTCGTGCGCACTAACTGGCGGTCGCGCGTCGAAGTGTTAAGGCCGAAAATTTTAAAAGATCAGATGCAGAACTTAGGCCTTACGAGACCGGCGATTAATCGAGCTATATTAGAGGCTACCGGCGGTGCTGCTGTCGGAGCGTTTAGAGACGGGGACAAGTCGCTTGAAATTAAAGCCGCGTTTACGCCTGAAGAGCGCAATAATGTCGAGCTTATGCGTTCGCTGCCGATATGGGCTCCTGCGTCGAACGCGTCCGTGCCTTTGGGAAGTTTGTTCTCAGCTTTCGAGACTGTTTACGAGGATAATATTATAATTCACAGAAATCGAGAGCGCGTTATAACAATCGAGGCCGATACCAAGCTTGGCGAGAACGCAAACGCCATGTTAAGCCGCGTTGAAAGCAAAATTAAAAATATAAAATTACCCATGGGGTATAGATTTGAATGGGGCGGAGAATACGAATCATCCAACGACGCAATGGGCGGAATGCAGAAATTATTTTTGCCCGTTATAGTCTTAATGTTCATGATAATCGTATTTTTGTTTAACGGG
Source organism: Synergistaceae bacterium (assembly GCA_017447325.1). Lineage (GTDB taxonomy): Bacteria > Synergistota > Synergistia > Synergistales > Aminobacteriaceae > JAFUXM01. Next base: position 15,610 of record JAFSNU010000281.1, read on the forward strand.
TTCAAGCAGCCGATTATTATATTCGCGGCTGTGCCGTTAATTTTAATCGGCGTCGCGCTGGGCTTGTATATCGCTGATATGTCTTTAAGCTTCTTGGCTATAGTCGGAGTGTTAAGCCTCGTCGGAATGCTGGTCAAAAATTCTATAGTGTTATTGGATCAAGTCAGCGCGGACTTCGACGCGGGACATGACAAATATAATGCGATAGTTGACGACGCTGTGAGCAGATTGCGTCCGGTTGCGATGTCGGCACTGACTACAGTTCTCGGAATGATACCGTTAATATGGGACGTATTGTTCGGCTCAATGGCCGTTACGATAATGGCCGGACTGACTGTAAGTACTGTTTTGACGCTGATATTTATTCCGGTTTTGACTGCGATATTTTATAAAGTCGAGCCGCATGATTAATTAAATAATAATTTAGAGAGCGGGCGCGCAAAATTTTTAACGCTCGCTCTTTATTTTTAATTTAAATTTTAAATGGCAGATAATAAATTAAAGATTAAGCCGCAGATCGCAGCGATATTAAAGACTTTGCCCGAACGTCCCGGCGTTTATTTAATGCGCGACGCTGAGGGCAAAATTATTTACGTCGGCAAGGCGATAAAATTAAAGCGGCGCGTGTCGTCGTACTTTCGTCATAATTTCGCAAATCCAAGATTAAGAAAATTAGTAAGCTTAATTGAAGATATAAGCATAATCCGAACTGAGACAGAGGCTGAGGCGTTAATCACTGAGGCAAAATTAATTAGAAGATACTCGCCGTTCTTTAACGTTGATTTAAAATTTAATGATAGATACCCGTACGTTAAAATAACTTTGAGCGAGGATTTTCCAAGGCTTGAAGTCACGCGTCATAAAGATAAAGAAGAGAGCGCGGATATTTATTTAGGTCCTTTCACGCGAGCCGGAGATATACGCGAGTTAATGCGCGTTATCGCAAGATATTTCCCGTTGAGAGTATGCAAGTCTAATTTAAAAATTAATAATTTAAAATCAAGGCCGTGCATTGAGTATAATTTAGGGCGTTCTATGGGCGCGTGCGCTGGGCTTTGCACTCAGGCTGAATATAGAGAGCGCGTTAATGATATTATATTATTATTGCAGGGCAAACCGGCGGAGCTTGCGGAGAGATTGAAATTAAGAATGGACGAGGCCGCAAAAGTTTTGGACTTTGAGACGGCCGCGCATTATCGTGACGCAATAAGGGCAGTGTGGCGCGTGTCCCGTCAGCAAGTCTCGAGCGCATTATCTCAAGATTTGGACAACGAGACTTGGCAAGTTTTAAATGATTTGCAAAGTATTTTAAATTTGAAAATTCTGCCGTGGCGCATTGACGCGTTTGACATTTCGCACACGTCCGGCCATGACACTTACGGAGTTTGCATAGTCTTCGAGCAGGGACGGCCTAACAAATCTTTATATCGCAAATTTAAAATTAAGACTTTAGCCGACGGCGAGATAAACGACTTTCAAGCTATTTACGAGACTGTTTACAGGCGTTATAAGCATATAATTGCCAAGTCCGAGCCGACGCCGCAGTTGACTTTAATCGACGGCGGACTTGGCCAGCTTGACTACGCGCTTAAAGCATTAAGCGATTTGAATTTAAATAATTTAAATGTAATTGCATTAGCTGAGCGCGAGGAGTTAGTTTATTATGATTTAAAACAAGAGCCGTTAAAGCTTGGCCGCGATAATAGCGTGTTGCAGCTTTTGCAGCGCGTGAGAGATGAGGCGCATCGTTTTGCGATCACTACGCACCGAGCCGCAAGAAATAAGAGATTTAAAAGTAAGGAGCGCAAGTCATGAATTTTAGTGTGTGTTTAGCTTTAGCTTTATTGCTTGATATTCTGCTCGGAGACCCGATAAAACTGCCTCACCCTGTTGTTGGTGTTGGTAAAATTATAAGTTTTTATGAGCGTAAATTATATAAAGATAATTTTAAAAGCGGCTTGATATTTTGCGCCTGCGTTGTAATAAGCGTTGCGTTAATCGCATTAATATTAAGCTTGCTTTGCTTGTCGATAAGTAAATATTTATTAATAATTTTTGCGGTGTACGCGCTCTATGCTGCTATAGCTTGGCGGTCGCTGAAAGATGAGACGCTGCCGGTTGCGCTTGCTTTATTTGAAAATAATTTGGATAATGCAAGATATTATTTGTCGCGGGTAGTAGGGCGTGACACGGAAAATTCTTTAGAGCCTGAGATAGTGCGCGCGGCTGTCGAGACTGTCGCTGAGAATTTAATTGACGGCGTGATCTCGCCTTTATTCTGGGCTGCTGTTGGATATTGTATAGCAGATCTCGCGGGCATGATAATATTTGTTTGGATATTCAAGGCGGCAAGCACGTTGGACTCAATGGTCGGCTATGAGAATGAGAGATATAAAAATTTCGGAACGGCGAGCGCGAGGCTTGATGATATTTTAAATTTTGTGCCTGCAAGAATAGGCGGCGTGATAATAATTTTAGCCGGAGGATTATTAGGCATGAAGTTTATTAGCGGCTTTAAGATTTTTATTCGCGACAGGTTAAAGCATAAAAGTCCAAACAGCGCACATGCTGAGAGCGCGTTTGCGGGCTTAATGGGATTGAAACTCGGCGGCGGCGCGTATTATGATAAAATATTCGAAGAGCGGCCATGGTTAGGCGAGGACTTAGAAGTTAAAGAGCCTGAGAGTTTAGATATTTTGAGAGCTCATAAGCTAATGGATGCAAGCGTTGCGTTAAGTGCGATTTTATTGATGATAATAATTTAATGATAGCGAGAGCGAGGCTGAAAATGAAAGTTAAATTAGAAGAGCTGCCGCCCGGCGCGTTCGCAAAGGCATTAGGCACTCACGGAGCAAATCCCGAGAAATTATATAAGGCTTTAAATATTGCAATGCCTGAAAAAGTTTTAGATTTTAGCACTAATGCGAGTGTTGTAGCTTGGAATAATGATTTAAGCAAGTTTGACTGGTTTAATTTAGCCCGGAATTATCCTGATTATGAATGTATAGAGCTTAGAAATTTAATCGCGCAGCGCGAGGGCGTGCGTCCTGAAAATATTTTATTTGTTAATGGGTCTAACGAGGCGTTTTATATAATCGCGTCGTATCTGGCAAATAAGCGTGTTGCGATATTACAGCCGGCGTATTCTGAGTATGAACGAGCGTTAAAAGCTTATAATGCGGAGTGCGTTGATATTTATAATTTGAATGAGCTTGCAAATTGCGAGGCAATATTTTTCTCAAATCCCTGCAATCCGAACGGAAATTATATCGAGCCCGACGAGTTGTTAAATTTAATTAATTTAAATAAAGATGTTTTGTTTGTAATCGACGAGGCTTATATAGATTTTTTGTTATATGGCAATAAAGCGCATTATGATTTTGATAATTTAAATTCTAAGTTTAAGGCTGCGCATTATGAGGACAACGAAGGCCAGAATGAAAAGCAAAGCTTGTTAATAAATGGATCCAGGGTCCGCGACCCTGGTAATATAATCGTGACGAGGTCTTTAACTAAATTTTATCACTTGAGCGGCTTGCGCATCGGCTATATTTTAAGCTCTGAAAATATTATAAATAAATTAAAAGCCCGCCAGCCGATTTGGAGCGTGAACGCTGCGGCGCAGGC
>JAFSNU010000282.1 GCA_017447325.1 Synergistaceae bacterium
CCCTGGCGCGGACTATACGCCTTATTCTAAGACTTTTAATGTTGTCTTAGTGCTTGAGCCGGCTGATCCTAACATGGACAAGCACGATTACGAGAAGGCTTGCCGCATGGCCGGACTTAAAGCCGCAGCTTATTTAGCAAAGGCTTGCGCAGATGTTCCGGCTGACAAAGTCGATTCGTTCGAAGTCGCCAATATTCGCGAGGCAATGAACGCGATGCCGAATTTGCCGAAAGTTGGCTATTTATATATGCTTCAGACTCAGGGCTTGCTGCATGATACTTATTTATACGGCGTTGACGTCAAGAAAATTTTGCCGACGATTATTTCGCCGCTCGAGGTCATGGACGGAGCTATCACGTCCGGCAACTGCGTTTCAGCCTGCGACAAGAACAGCACTTACTCGCACTTAAACAATCCTGTAATAGCCGACATGTTAAAGCGTCACGGCAAAGATTTTAATTTCGTGACTTGCATTGTGACGAACGAGAACGTTACGCTTGCGGACAAGCAGCGCAGCTCGAACTACGCGACTAAATTAGCCGCTATGCTTGGACTTGACGGCGTAATTATAACAGAAGAAGGATTTGGAAATCCTGACGCAGATTTAATCATGAACTGCCAGAAGGCCGAGAGATTAGGCGTTAAGACTGCGTTATTAACAGACGAGTACGCAGGACAGGACGGAGCGAGCCAGTCGCTGGCGGACTCATGCCCTGAGGGTGACGCGTGCGTCACGGCCGGCAACGCTAACGAAGTTATCACTCTTCCGGCAATGGACAAAGTTATCGGCTACGCTGAAGAGGCTAATGTCATAGCGGGCGGCTGGAACGGATCGCTTGCGGCTGACGGCTCTATAACGGTCGAACTTCAGGCAATAACCGGCGCAACGAGCGAACTCGGCTATACTAATCTCGGCGCATATACTATTTAAAATTAATTAATATAGAGAGGTGATTTGATTATGGCTTTTAGAGTTGTGCATTATATAAACCAGTTCTATGCGGGAATAGGCGGCGAAGAGAAGGCGGATTATCAGCCTGAGATACGCGAGGGCGTAGTCGGCCCGGGCATGGCGCTTAATGCTGCGCTTGGCTCAGACGCTGAAGTTGTCGCGACTGTAATCTGCGGAGACTCGTACTTTGCGTCTAACATGGAGAAGGCGGCGGCTGATATTATCGAAATGATAAAGAAATTTGAGCCGGATGCATTTATCGCCGGACCTGCTTTTAATGCCGGACGTTACGGCACGGCCTGCGGAGCTATGTGCGACGCTGTGTCGAAACAGCTTAATATACCGGTCATTAGCGGCATGTATCCTGAGAACCCGGGCGTCGAGATGTATAAAAAGTCGGCTTATATAGTCGAGACTCCTGACAGCGCGGTTGGAATGCGCAAAGCTGTCCCTGCAATGGCGAAGTTAGCCCTGCAATTATTAAAGGGCGAGACGCCGGAGGGCTATATCGAGCGCGGCATCCGCAAAAATAAATTTTACGATAAATTAGCTGCTGAACGCTGCGTTGATATGTTCGTCGCTAAATTAAAGGGCGAGAAGTTCGAGACTGAATATAAAATGCCGACGTTTGACAGAGTCGATCCTCAGCCGGCAGTTAAAGACTTAAAGAACGCTGTAATAGCTTTAGTCACGTCCGGCGGTATATGCCCGAAGGGAAATCCTGATCATATCGAGGCCTCGAGCGCGAGCAAGTTCGGCGAGTATGACATAACCGGAGTAATGGACTTAACGAGCGAGCATTACTGCACGGCTCACGGCGGCTACGACGCAACTTATGCAGACCAGGACGCTGACAGAGTATTGCCTGTTGACGTCATGCGCGACTTGGAAAAAGAGGGCGTTATCAAGAAGCTTCACACGAAGTTTTACGCGACAGTCGGCAACGGAACGGCAGTTGCGAACGCAAAGAAGTTCGGTGCGGAGATCGCGAACCGGCTTGTGGCTGACGGAGTGACGGCAGTAATTTTAACGTCAACCTGAGGAACTTGTACGCGTTGCGGTGCAACGATGGTCAAAGAAATTGAGCGCAAGTTACCGGTTGTCCACATGTGCACGATAGTTCCGATCTCTCTTACGGTCGGCGCGAATAGAATAGTGCCTACAGTCGCAATTCCGCATCCGTTGGGAGACCCGAGCAAGACTCCGGCGGAAGAGAAAGCTATTAGACGCGCGTTAGTCGAGCGTGCATTAAAAGCTTTACAGACGGAAATTACAGAGCAGACGGTCTTTACTGAGTAAATTAAATTTAAAATTATAAATTAAATAATTTCGCCGCCGTGATTTTATTAATTTAAAATTGTGGCGGCGTTTATATTAAGATTAAAAAATTATAGAATAAAACTTGACAAATCTTTATTTTTATAGTATAAGAGCAAATAAATCTTATCTTAAGGAGCGTTTAGCATGTCTTGCAGTGAAAATTTCAGAATAAACGAAAATTACGTTGACGAAGATTCAGTGGCAGAGTTTTTGAATTTTCTTGAAGATAACGAAAATTATTTGGACTCAGGGCTGGGAGTATTTCACACTGACAATCATTCGAATTGGTAATAAATGATGCTCCCGCAAGGGAAAAATGCCGAGGCTTTTCACGGCGTGAGATATAATTTGCCGGGGCTGTTTTTGTTCTCTGAGCTGATATATAAATATTTGGAAATAGTAAAGTCAAAATTTGATTTAAATATTAATATAAAATATCTTTACGGCTCGCCGATATGCAAATGGAACGGCGGCAGAATTGTCTTTAAGCATAATTTAGAATTTAATAAAATAGAAAATGCAGAGCGCGAAATTTTTGAAGCTGCAAGTCATAATATCACGCCTGTTATAACTTTTTCGAATTATAAAATTCAAGATTTTAGCGATAATTTCTGCAATGAGATATTAAATATAATTAATAAAGTTCAAGGCGGCGTGATAATTTCAAGTCCAGAATTAGGAGATTATATACGTTCAAAATTTAAAGATGTAAAAATTCACGCTTCTGTGATTATGACGGCTTTTGAAGCTGAAGATAAAAGGACGTCTGAGTATTATAAAGAGCTTTCGAAAAGATATGAGCAATATGTTATACATCCTGATGATTTATTTAATTATGGGCTTATCTCGAGCATTCCGGCTGATAACGCGGAGATTTTGATCAACGAAAGATGTTATAGAAATTGCAAGCTCAGGGCAGAGCATTATAAAGCTATTGAGGCCGAGCAAGCGACGCAGCAGGCTGATGGAAAATTTTTTGATTTAAAATTTCTTGATAAATGCGCGGCTATGCCGGAGTATAAGCAAAGCTCGAGTAAATTAAGGACGTGTTCGCTCACGAATTCAGAGATTGAAGGGCTTGCTGAACTGGGCTTTAAAATTATAAAACTTCAGGGCAGAGCTGATAGCCCGTGTGTGTTCTTTTTTGATTTAATGCGTTACTCACTGGAAAATAATATTGCTTTCCCGTCTATGTTTCCTGTCTTTATGCCGGAGGTGCTGCGCTTTAATGCAGAATATTAAATTATTTAACGATAAAAAGAAATATATAAATTTTATTGTAAAAATTGCCGGAAATTTTTGCAATCTTGACTGCGCTTATTGTTACGAGAAAAATAAAAATATTCCGTCCGGATTAGTGAGCGTTCAAGAACTTGAGAGCTTAATTAAAAATACTGACGGTGCGTGTTCTATTCTATTGCATGGCGGCGAGTCTTTGACTGCCGGTCTTGAGCATATGGATGCTATGCTTAACATGCTGTGAAAGTATATTAATAATAAAGTTTTAGCTGTAAAAGTTCAGACAAATGCTGTGCTTTTATCTGAGAGATGGCTTGAGCTTTTATTTAACAAGTACTCTGATTTAGCTATAGAGCTTTCATTAAGCATTGACGGCAGCGAAACTATGAATTATCTCAGGCAGGATTTTAATAAAAAAAATTCGTTTAAGAGCGTATATAAATCCATAATGTTGCTTGAGAGATATAAAATAAAATTCGGAGTATTAAGCGTAGTTTCTAAAAATTCTTTGAATTATGCGCGCGATTATATAGATTTTATAAAATCTATAAAAAATATTAGATTTGTAAAATTAAATGCTTTATTTAATGTTATAAATAATAAATTAACGCGGGAAAGCATAACGCCACGCGAGTTCGCGGAATTCATAATCGAGACTGCAAAGTATTATATATTTGAGAAATTATATGAGCGTTTCCCGTTCGAGCCGTTATTAGGCATACTTCAGCGCATAAATAATAAAGAGTCTTTATTCTGTAATTATTCTGGTTATAAATGCTTAAATTTTATAAGCGTTTATCCCGGCGGTATGTTAGCAGCCTGCGACGGACTTTCGGCAAATGATTTTAGAATAAATATTAATAATAATTTAAAAATTAATGAAATTTTAGTTAAAGAGGCAGAGCACAATAAAAAATTTGAGGAGCTTAATAAATTAACCGCGTTTTGTGAAAATTGCGATATAAAAGATTTTTGCATGGCCGGCTGTCTTTCGCAGCGTTTTTATTTTAGAAATAATAAAGATTTAAGCGAAGATTTTTGTAATTCGAAGCATTTGTTATTTAATGCGTTTAAAAATTTTAAATTAAATTAATTAAATTAAAATGAGCTATAAAGCTTTATATATAAATATCCCGTTTTGCGTTAAGCCGTGCAGTTTCTGTCACTATACTGACAATGTTTATTTTGGTTTTAATGAAATACCGGAAAAATATTTTAATGTGCTTTTAATGCAGCTTAATAAATTAAAAAATATAAAGTTTAAGAGCGTATATTTTGGCGGCGGCACGCCCTCGCTTTTGAGCGATAAGCAGCTTGATATAATACGCAGGCTTATTGAAAATAATAAATTAAACTCGGATGAAATTTCGATAGAGCTTCATCCTGCTTTTATAAATTTTAATTATAAACATAATGATTTTTTTACGCGTTACTCTGTCGGAGCTCAGGCCTTCAGCAAAAATATATTAAAGACTTATGGACGTGAGGATTATGATTTTAATAATATAGAACAAATTCTGAATAACTTGCAGTTTTCTAAGTCAAAGCCTGTTATAAATATAGATTTAATATTTAACGATAATATAATTTTTTCTGAGAGTGATAAAAATAATATTTTAAAGCTCATGCCGGACACGCTGACTATTTATCCTAATACGAAAGGACGCGGCGCATCGAGGCTTATATATATATTAAAAACGCTTAATGAATTTAAAAATTTTTTAAATAAATTTTACGATACGCTTGGCAAGTCTAAACACATTTTTATTCGTAAAGCTTGTAAATGTTCTGAGTATGCAAAAATTCAAAATGAGACTTTCGGAGATATTATAGGTATTGGCCATAACAGTGTAAGCTATATAGGCGATGAATCTTTTTTAACGCTTTATGATACAGCAAAAGAAGAAATAAAAATATTGAAGCGTGTGAACAAGGGCGGGCGTTATTTAGCCGGAGTTTTAAGCAGTGCTGCCTGGGGAGTTCGCTTTGACTATGCAAATAAATTTTTAAAAGAGGCTGTAAGTTCAAATTATTTTCGAAGCGTTGAAGATGATATAGACATAAATTCTAAGCACGCAAGAAAATTAAATGACGATGAGCTTATTTATATGCCGGACAGCGAATTTATTAGATTTTATTTAAATATTCTTTCTGGACGTAAATACGAAACTGTTTATTATAACAAACTTTTTTTGTCTGAGATTGGCTTTGGAGACAGCGATTATGGAACTCTTGAATATGTATATAATAATATAAATTTTTTAAATCAAGATGCGAGTATAATTAAGAACTCGCCGCCTGATAGATTTATATTAATAGAGGGAATAGACGGCAGCGGCAAGGATACTTTTGCAGATTTATTAGTTTTAGAATTAAAGAAGCGTTTTAAATACGATATTAACGCACCTATATCTGTAACCGGCCAGCCGGATTCAAGTTTAATTTATGGACGTTCGGCAAAAAGTTTTATAGAAGATTTAAAATTTAAGACGCAAGAAGAAGCTGCAAATGCGCTTATTGAAAATATGCTGCAATCAGAAGAAAAAATTTTAAGGCTTGGAGGCATTGTGATATTAATTCGAGGTATGCTGACAAGCTTAGCGACTTATAATTATGCATTTCATGAAGAATTAAATATAAAAAGCAAAATAAACTGGGATTATTTAATAGTTATTGACGTTGAGCCGGAAGAGGCTTTTAAAAGAATTATAAAACGCGGAGATAAATTAACTTGGCGAGAAAATATTGATTGCATGAAGTATTTCTCAGAGTTCTTTAAATTATATAATTCAAATTTATTTAATAAAAAAATATTAATTCGCAACGATGATATTAATGATTTAAAAATATATGCGGAGAAGATAGCAGATGAGCTTATTTAAAAATCTTGAGCATAATTTTGATTATATAACTTTAATATTAAAGCTTAACGGCAATATGTGCAATATGCGGTGCGCTTACTGTAACAGCCATGAGGAGCTTAAAGATTTAAATAATATTAATTTAAATAATATTTTTAATTATTTAGCTGGATTTAAAGATTATAAAAATATTTTAGTTTTGTTTCACGGAGGCGAGCCTTTATTATCGAAGCCTGAAGATATAGAGGCTATATTAGATTTTGCGTGTAAAAATTTAATTAATAAAATTAATGTCCAGTTTCAGACTAACGGACTTTTATTAGACGATAAGTGGCTTAATTTGTTTAAAAGATTTCGTAATATTATATCGCTGTCAGTGTCGTTTGATCCGCCGGTAGGAGACATGCGAAGATACGTGACTTCGCAGACTGGAAATTACAGAGAGATTGTTATGAATAATATTTATAAATTTATGGGAATTATTGAAAATATAGGCGTAATTTCAGTATGTCATAAATATAATATTAACGGGTTTAAAAATTTTGTTTGCAGTTTAAAAGAAGCTGGAATAAAAAATCTGACTATAAATAAATATAGGCCTGATATAAAAAATATAAATAATTTTTATATATCAGAAGCTGAGTATGTAGACATGCTTATAGATCTTGCAAGTTTCTGGATAGGGCAGAAATTATATAAAAAAATAAATATACAGCCTTTGAATTCTCTTTTTGCAGGAGAAACAAATAAATTATGCTTATTTAAAACAGATAAAGATAAATGCTTTGCGTTTAGAACTTACTTTAATGCGGCCAAACATTATAAATTCTGCGCCCGCATGGCTGATGCAAAAGTTTATGAGATGTCTAAAGAGTGTTTAGACTGTAAAATTTTTTCTTTATGCGGCGGAGGCTGTCCTGTTGAAAAGAAGGATGGAACTTTCTGCGAGGCAAGATTTAAATTATTTAATTTTATAAATTTTATAAGGAGCGTTGGAGATGCGGATAAAAAATTTGAAAGCTAATAATATTTATGATTTAAATACTGAGATAAAATCTGATTTAACGCTTGGAATAGGCGGACTATCCGGCTCTGGCAAAAGCACGTTTTGCAAGACGCTTGCTGATGAATTAACACGCCGTATTGTGACGCTGCTGCCGAAGTCTGAATATAGATTTTTATTCAGCGATATTTTATCTTTAAATCCAAGCGCATCAAATATTCAAGACATGCCTTTAATATTTTATTTAAGAAAAAACGGTTTTGCGTCAAATCCAAGATCGACGATAGGCACTCACAGCGGAATTTTCGGTCATATACGCCGCTTATTTGCAGATATATTTTCTAAATCTTCAGAATTTTTTTCGTTTAATAATTCTTTAATGTGGTGCAAAAAATGCAAGGGACGCGGCAGCACAGCCGGAGTAATATGTTCTGAATGCGACGGCAAAAGATACGATCACGGAATTGAAGATTATAAAATTTTAAATAATTTAAGCATAATAGACATAAATTCTATGAGTATAGAAAAGTTAATTTTATATGCTGAAAATTTAAAGCTTGAACAAAGAGAGCAAAAAATTTTGAATAATCTTAAAGCCTTAGGGCTGTCTTATCTTTCGCTTGATAGAATTATAAGCACTCTTTCAGGCGGCGAGTATATTCGTTTAATTCTTGCTGAGTTTATGGCGTCATGCTCCGGGGCGTTATTAATACTAGACGAAATTTCAACAGGTCTTGATAGAGTCTCTTTGCATAAAGTCTTAAATGAAATTAATAAACTTGGAAATAATAATCAGATTTGGTTTATAGATCACTCTGATTTAGTGCTTTTCTCGGCTGAAGAGCAGTTATACTTCGGCCCGGGCAGCGGCGATAACGGCGGCAGAATTGTTTTAAAGTCACCGATGCCTGAGCCTGTGTATTTGCCGGTTAAATATGATTTCAATTTAAAATTTTATGAATTTAAAGAGCTGTATAAACGCAATATAGCTATTGCAAATTTAAAAATTCCGGCCAATAAAATAGTGAGCTTTACAGGTGAATCCGGCTGCGGCAAGTCTACGCTGCTTCATGATTGCATAGTGCCTTATATATCTAAATTTTATAGAAAAATAAAAATTATTGAGATAAGCCAGAATAGAAACCAGTCGATAACGTCAAAATCTAATATCTCGACTTTTCTTGATATAAAAAAATATATAGCTAAATATAAATTTATTATTAACGAAGACGATAATATTTTAAAAATTTTTGAGCATGTCAAACATGATAAAAATATTGCTCCGGCTTTAAAAACGCTGCTTGATCTTGGGCTTGGCTATTTGTCTTTAACGCGCAAAATTCAGACACTGTCGGCCGGAGAATTTCAATGCGTTTATTTAACTGCTGAATTAATAAAACAAGATTATGACGAAGCTGTGTTAATTCTTGACGAGCCGTCTAAAGGCTTATCACAGAATATATTAAATCTTTTAATGCAGAAATTAAGATATATAGTAGATAATTTTAATGTCAGCATATTAATTATCGAACATAATGATTATATTTTAAGCTGCAGCGATTATATTTTCGATTTCGGCAGACGTTCAGCTTCTCAGGTGACTGAGCTTGAAATGTTAGACCATGCTCAATGGCTCAAGCTTAAAGAAGAGAACGAGTTAAAAATTAAATTTAATAAAATTCATTCGGCCTTGCCTAATATTAAGCCTGGCATAATTTATATTAACGAGAACGCTGACGAAATTTTTGACGAGTATGAAAGAGCGTTTAAAGGCGGTTTATTAAAAAATTACTCTCAGACGGCGCAATGGATTTTAAAAGATTTTAAGAGTTCAGATATAAGGCCGGTTATCGCGTTGGATTTTGAGAGTAATTTATATAGCTTAAATACATATCTTTTTGAGATTGGCTCTTTAATAAATATTCTTGCGCAGAAAGTTAATAATAATAAATTTAATATTAATTACACATGCGAATGCTGCAAGGACTCGGGCGTGATAGATACTTTTAATTTTGAAAATTTAATTATAAATAAAAATACCGGCTTTTGGGACGGCATGCTGCCTGAACAAGTTATGGCGGAATTAAAGCGGGCAAATTTTACAAAATTAAAATTAATTTTTAAATTA
>JAFSNU010000283.1 GCA_017447325.1 Synergistaceae bacterium
CCTGTCTTTAATATCATTACGGCTCAGCTTTAAAGTCTCAAGATCTTTCTTAATATTATTTAACAAATTCTGCGCCGCGTTAAGCTCGCGCTCCTGCTTGTCTTTTAGCTTGCTCATGCTCTGCCAGTCTTCCGAACGCTTATTTAAAGCCTCAATAATTTTGCCCGGGTTCTCGTCCGGCAAATTCTTATAGCCGTAAGCCGTCAGCTGCGACACAAGCTCGCGCCTTATGCTATTAAACGCCTCTTCACAGCTCCGCGCCTCTTCCTCCAGATGCCGCTCGTCCGTCTTCTCGCCCTGCAAATTAAATAAAGCTTCCTGATGAAATCTCGTCAGCTCGCTCTTATTCTCGCGCGTCTTTTCAAGCTCATACTCGGCATTTTTTAAATTTCTTTGTGCTGCTTCAGCCGCGTCCAAATTATTTTTAGCCATCTGCAAGCTGTCACGCGTCCGCTGCCTTACCCGGTCAAGCTCTTCAAGCGGCGGCACTCCCGCTCCGAACTTCAAGCCCAGCGCCGGAGCATTTAAAGTTATATTCTCAGTTAAAATATTTAACTCGCGCCGTAACTCTTTCTCGCTCTCGCCAGTCGAATTTATCTCGCCGCTCAAAATATCTAAACGGCTTTTGCGCATACTCAACGCGTCCTGCAAATCTTTTAATTTATTTTGAGACTCCTCAAGCTGACGCCGCGTCTCCTGCGAATCCGGGATCATCGCGCCTGATAAATACGGATGCGTCATCGCTCCGCACAACGGACAGGGCTCGCCGTCGTCCAATAATTCACGTATCAAATCTAAATCTTCAATTTTCTGCAATAACGCAACGCGTTTCTCAAGCTTTTTAACTTCAGCCTCAAGCCCGCTTAATTTTCCAGACTGCTCTATATCTTTTAAATTCAAACTACGGCTCTCCTGCTGGAGCCTCAGCCTGTCTTCCTGCAAATTTTTTAATTTAATCTGCAGCTCGCGCTCGTTTATAAACTGCTTTGCAAGCTCTTCAAGCTGCTCAATCTTATTGCTCAGCCGCTCGCACTCGCGCTGCCAGTCGCTTATAGACTTACCTTTCAACGCGCTTTCAAATAAAGCCCTTGCCTGCTCGTAATTTTTTTCAACTATATTAAATCTATGCTCAACATCCGCGAACATGACCTGCCGGTCGTTCAGCGCGCTCTGTGCTTTCTGCTTGCGCTTAATCGCATTTTCGTACGCAAGATTTGCGTTATTCAATTTATCCTGCGCGTGATTAAATAATTCAAAACATTTCTTAATCCCGGGCAGCGTGTTAATCAAACTCTCGTCGCTGTAATTTGCCTGCAGATATTTACGCGACTCTCTTAATGCAATAGTCAACTTCTCAACGTCCAACGTCGCGCCGCTGACTAAAGCCGCACGCTCTTTAAACTTTATTTCAACCTCGTTAAGGCTCGCTCTAATTCTTTCGGCCTCGTCCTGACGCTCGATTAAATTTTTATCAAGCTCCTGCGCTTTATTCGCAAGCTCGATTAATTTCGTCTGCGCAGCTAACTTGTCGCGCAAAGCACTTTCAGCCAAGGCAAACGATTCTTCCGCGCTCTGAGCTTCGGCCTTCGCCGTCATAATACTTTCGCGCAGATTAATTTGATCTAATTTATGCTGCTCACGTCCGGCTCTCAACGCCTTTAAATTATTAAAATCGTCGCCGAGCTCTAACACGCTCCGCCCACGCTCAAGTTTCTTCCGCAGCGGCTCGAACAGCGCCATATTTTTCTCCCAGTCCGCGCGGCGTTTATCGTTATCAATAATTTTTTGCCTTAACTCTTCCAAAATTTTTTCTTCCATTTATATATACCCAGTCCTAAAATATTTTTTTATTTATTATTACTGGCAAACCCAAATGGACGAGGCAAAATCCAGCCACAATAAACACCATCTGAATACCAAACACTTTCAAAAACGGTGCGGAAAACTGGAAGTTGTAACGATGACGGGC